>CAVFYC010000001.1:0-57111 GCA_963626585.1 Christensenellaceae bacterium Phil1
AACCATGCTGCGAAGGGCGGAAAAACTCCGGGCCATGAAATTTAAATTCCGACGCATCTCGTAAAAATTAGATGCGGCGGAGTTTTTGCGAGATGCGGAGAAAGAAAATCAGTCCCCGAAGTATATGCTCCGAGGACTGATTTTAAGAATTTTACGTAAGGTCAGAATTGCACGCTGCCGAGGTTGCGGTCAACGAGAAGTCCGTCCTGGGCTTTGAGATTGAACTTGCCGGCTTTCTTGGCGCAGAACTTTATGACGAAAAGCTCATGGTCGCCGTCGTCGAGCAGGAAGTTGTTGCCCCGGTTGGCGAATGTGGGATACAAAGCCTTTTGCCCGTTGGTGTGCAGGCGGTCATAGGTGAGATTCACCATATCTTTCATTCCCAAAAGCTTCACTCCGGCATACTCAAGTTCCTTGGTGTCGTAAGGAAGTGCGAAGCTAAGCGCATTTACATAGTGGAGGTTTTTGCCCGAAACCATTATTTCCACCGTATCGCCGGCTGCAAAAGTTTTCTTGTTGGGCGTCAACACGAGCGTACCCGATACCTTGTCGTTTGAAAGGCTCACACCGCCGTCCAGCTCGGTTGTTACGCACGAAATGTCGTATGCGTCGATTAATCCGTTGCCATTGATATCTCCGGAACTCACGTAGTCGAAATCGCTGTCGCCTTTGCGCAATCCGGTATAGTTCATATACGACGTGAGGTCGTTTTCGTCGATGCGCTTGTCGTGGTTGATATCTCCTTGGTATACACTTTCGCTGCCCGCCAACTTGAATACGTGCATCTCACGTCCCGAGCCGAAATTGCCTACGGCCTTGTCGATGTGAACGCGCACGTATCTCGCCGAAGGATTTCCCGCAAAAGCAACCGTCTTGACCGTTGCGTCGCGTTTCCAGTCGAATTCCACCGGCTCGCTCCACGTCTGCCTGTCAACGCTCACCGACACAGTGCCTCCGAGAAGCGTTCCGTTGGCAGCGTCCTCGCGCGGCATATATTCCAGGCGGTCAAGTTTGTTCACAGAGCGCAAGTCAATCGTAATGTCAGAGGGAACAGCTTCGCCCTTGCCCCATTTTGTGTGCCAGATAGTCTTTTCGTCGAAATCGAAAAGCTTGCTCACGCCGTTTCCAGCCTGATTTTCGCAAGATGTCTGCGCCTTAATTCCCTTTATGGCAAATTCCAGAGGATTTGCCTTGGTTGTAGCGGTAACGGTGGCCCATTCCGAATGTCCGTCCTTGTTCACCGCGCGCACCTTCATGGAATATGTGTGTTCGGGAACTAGTCCGTCGAATTCGAACTCCGTGGCACGAATCGTGGAATAAAGCATGCCGTCGTATTCAACCTCGTAGAAATCGGCGTTGTCAACTTTCTGCCACGAGGGAACAAGTGTGAAACAGCCAGTGTTGGCTTCGGTTACCACGGCCTTGGGAGCAGCAAGCGCGCCGCCGTGAATGGCAAGTCGGTCGGGCATTGCAAATTCAAATCCATCAACTTTCACGCTCACGGCATTCTTTGTTACATCGGTTTTGCCGAGCTTCACGTATAATTGCGGGTTCTTGTTCACAACCACATCGGCAAGTTGGGAACCCTTAGAGGCAAAGCGGTTGAGATTCGGGGCCTTGTCGTAGAAATAAACATTGTTGCCGTTGGCATATTCTGCCTCGGAATTCACGCGAACAAGCTTCACGGCTTTATTCCCCACCTTGGCGGTTACTTTCTTCACGTCCTTGCTCACATTTATCCGCAGCTCGGTTTGTTTCTCGGGCACAAAACCCTCAAAGTTCCCCTCCGTGGGCTTGATATCTACCACAAGTGCGCCCTTGTTGTCGGCCTTGGAGGAAATATGAGTGTTGGTGCTTTCGCCATTAAGGTAAGCCTGCGTTTTTCCGTCGTCATCATATTCGTTGAAAGCCGCCTCGTTTCCAGGAGTTGCGTAGATTTCGTAAGCACGATAGTCTTTGCGTATTTCCGAAGGGTTGTTGTTAGGATTGGTCATGGGAATAATCGCATCAGCCTTGACCAAAACCGGAATTTTCCAGATAGGCGCGTCGAAACAATTGATTATGCGCCCGCCGCAATAGGTATCGCCGTTGTAATAATCCACCCATTTTCCCTCGGGCAGGTAGATGTTGTTGCGAATGTCGTTTCCGTCCTTATCCATCTCTGTTTCCTTGTAAATTGGAGCAACAAGGAAATTTTCTCCATACATAAATTGGTATTGCGTTGCCGTACCCAGGGTGAATTTGTTGGGATAGTCGAGAAACATTGCGCGTATTATGGGTTTGCCATTTACCGCCTCGTGCGCCACACTATAGGTATAAGGCAAAAGCATACTCTTAAGTTTTAGATAGGAACGGTTGATAGTCGTAGCAGGTTCGCCAAGCGCCTGCGGATATTTGGGATTGCTTCCCCACCCGTCCATATTGAGTTCCATAGGAGTGAAGGTTTTCCACTGAAATTCGCGAATGTTTACAGGCAAATTCTTCCCGCCAAAAATTCCGTCGACATCAGATGTAATATTAGGCTGGCCGGAAAGCCCGGAACCGATAAAAGTGGGAATATGAAAGCGAATGTATTCCCAATCTCCGCCGGTTTGGTCGCCGCTCCAAATCCCGGCGTAACGTTGTGTGCCTGCCCAACCGTCGAGAGAGATTATAAACGGGCGGGCATTCGATCCATAATACGGCATAATGCTTCCCACATCGCTTACACCGTTAAGGCCGAAGCTGTAACCCCAGCCCACCCATGCTACGTCGGTTTTCAAAACCCTCACTCCCGCATCGCGTACTTCTTTCACGATATCACGTTGCAACAAGGGCTCGATTCCTTCTTTCGGGTGCAGGTCGCTTTGTGTCCACAAGCCTATTTCAACTCCCTTTGAACGGGCGTAATCGCCAAAATCCTTGAGATTGTTTATATTTCCATCGAGCGAATTTGTCTGACCATAGCCTGCGCCGTAACCATCGTTGGGAAGAAACCACCCAAGCGGCATGTCATTGTTAATATACCGGTCGATAGCTGCACGGGCTGAGAACTGATAATTGTTTTTCTCGCCATTGAGGCTCTCCTTTACACCGCCGTTGTCTTTCTGACTCTCATTGTATCGTTTTCCGTCCTCATAAAGCATAAAACCTTCCTTTGCCTCTGTCCAATAATCGCGATTGTAAGCATTGAGATGCCCCTCGTAAAAACCAAATTTGGGAAGAAGCACAGGGTGTCCCGTAAGTTTGTAAAAATCATTGACAAGTTCCACCGGACATTGGTCGACCATCACAAAAACATCGAGATAATCCTCACCATGCATGAGAATAACTTTATCCTTGTCGGTTTCGCCAAAATCATAATGCCCGGGCTTGAAAGTATGCCACAACATGCCGTAACCATTTGTGCTCCAAAAAAAAGGAGTAGGCGATGCCACACCGCCGTCAACCCAGTTGTTTGTATTTTCAATGGCTATGGTTTTCCCTTTATGGCTAAACCGCCCGTTTTGAACGCCTCCGCCAAAGAAATACTCGTTTTCATGAGCGCGGAGAGTGAGTGTCGTGCTCGTTTTGTCAAACTCCACGGGTTTTATGCTTTCTATCACAACTTTTCCAGTCGTCTTGTCGGAAACGGTAACAAGCCCCGTAGATTTTGAAAGCGACACCGTTATTCTCGAAGTGCTTATCGTTATATCGCTGCCGGCATTTTGTAAATCCAATTTGCCCGCATCATGACGAGCAGACGGCACAAGGATTTTCGCTTCCGGCTTTGCTTGCGGATCACGTACTATCCCGCCGTTATCATCACGGAACAAGCGGAAAATATTTGCGCCGTAAAAATCAACGGTAAGGCGTTTGCCATTGGAATAAACGATTTCCACAGCATTATTGTTTATCTTCTGGGCGCTCTTGACCGTTATATTTTCGTTTTGCCCTGCTTCACGCGAAACGGCAACCGCATGCGATGAAAAACATACGGCGTGCATTTCAGAAAAAAGCAATGGAAATGCCAAGGCAAACGCACAGCGTCGCCCCGTTTTCAGAAACAATTTAGGTTTCATGGCTTGCTAATTGTTTTTATTGGCCTTTCGGTTATTTTTTACTTGTAATATTCTTTGAGTTTTACGTATTCGTCGGCAAACCATTCGGCTTCGCCCGGATCGGCAGCCTTGTTCATTTTCTTTGCAGGCACGCCCGCCCAAATTTCAT
Source organism: Christensenellaceae bacterium Phil1 (assembly GCA_963626585.1). Classification (GTDB taxonomy): domain Bacteria; phylum Bacteroidota; class Bacteroidia; order Bacteroidales; family Bacteroidaceae; genus UBA6398. Next base: position 4,189 of record CAVFYC010000001.1, read on the forward strand.
GCGCTCCGATTTTTGTTTTCCCAAGGACAACGGCGCCGGCAGCCACTACAGCGCCCTCGCCAACCTCTGCGCCATCGAGAACAACGGCATTCATTCCGATGAGAGCGCCTTTGCGCACCGTGCAGGCGTGAACAATCGCTCCGTGTCCGAGTGTTACATCGTCTTCGAGTATTGCAGGAAATCCGCCAGCCTGATGTATGCAGGCGTTGTCCTGCACATTCACGCGGTTGCCCATTTTCACGCAATCTACATCGGCGCGAATCACTGCCGAAAACCACACGCTGCAATCATCGCCCATTGTTATGTCGCCGATAAGCGTTGCGTTTTCCGAGAAATAGCAATTCGTTCCCCATTTAGGGCTTTTGCCCTTGAATTCCTTTATAAGTGCCATAATTCTTCTATACTTAATTTTTGAAACGGCAAATATAATGATTTTTGAACACTTATTGCTTTGAAATATGTTTTTTGGACGATTTTCAAGACCTCAGCTGGGATACTTTCAGAAAGACAAAAAAGTCGGGAGATGAGTTCCCGACTTTTTCCTATACATTATATATATGTCTTTCTACTTTCCTTGCGGAAAAGAAGATATTCTCAATCGCGCGGCACCCATTGGAATTAGTTCTATGTCGTATTTCTCGTTGCTTTGCGCCGCACTTTCGTCAGGCAGCGGGGCACACAGTCCGTATTTGTCCACTTTCCAAACCGGCACTTTCCGTCCTTTTGCCTTGAACACCAAAGGAACTTCGGTCGAAGTATACGGATTTTCGTCCTCTTTCACCGTTGATTTTTTCACAAGTCGTATCGGCTCGTCGGTACATAGGGCGTAGTTCCATTCAGTTGTGGGTGTTATTATCCAGGTAGGCCATTGCGTGGGGTCGGCGTCCTTTTGCCATTTCGAATCGCCGATAGCTGTTTTGTCGCTGTTCTCGAGTTTTTCGTTTTTCTCGCCTATGCGCAACGACAGTGTCAGAGGTCCGTAATCCACGCTCACAGAGTTTTTGTTCACCTGCCAATGCCGGAAACTTATGCTCATAGGAAATTCGAGCTCCACGCGGTCGCCGTTTTTCCATTCGCGCTCTATTTTCAGATACTTTCCGCTCTCGGGTGTGCAGTCCACCTCTTTGCCGTTCACGCTTGCCTTGGCGTTTTTCGTCCATTTGGGAATGCGCAGATATAGCGGGAACTCCGTTTTTTTCTTTGCGGAAACGGTGAATTTTATCTTGCCGTCAAACGGATAGTCGGTCTCTTCAATCAATTTTACTTCGCGCGAATCGGCGCCAACCTTGGCATTGGCTTCGCAAGACCCGTAAAGCACAGCGGCAAGTCCGCCGTCGGGTGTGCCAAGCACGAGATGCTGCGCATAGTATGGCCAGGCAAACCCGTGATTGTGCTGGCAGCAGCGACTGCTAAAGGGATTCATGCAAAGGAAAGGCCCGTTGTTTTGAATGCCCGGCGCATGGTTTTTGTCGTCGCTGATTACCATGTTTGGGCATGTGATATAGCGCAGAGCCTTATAGTCGGGAGTGAAAGCAGCCGGGTAGCTGTTGAAAGCAATGTCCTCGCAGTTTTCCGCCCAATACTGATCGCCCGTAAGCAACAGGAGAATTTCGTCGGTAGCCATTTGCTCGGCAAAACCACATGTCTCGGCGCCTTGACGGGGGTCGATATAGCCCATACGCGCGTTCTCGTCGGCGCCAAACATACCGCCGGGAACTTGCCCAAACAGCCTGCGGATAAGAAACTGGTCGTTATAGGTTGCGGCAAGCAGCGAACTGTCTTTCTTGAACATGAAATATTCTGCCGGTTCTCTCACGCCCTGCGCAATATTTACGTTGTGCCAGTTTGGAAGACTCTGCTCCTGCGTCCAATCTGCGGTGCAGCGGTGAAGTTTGTCGGCAAGTTTCAAAAGTTCCTGGTCGCCCGTGCGGTTGTAAAGCCACAAAACGCTCCACAGGTTGTCTCCGCCGCGACTGTTCTCCCAATATTGCCGAATAAACTTGTCGTCGGGAACGGTAAGCTGGTAATGAAAATATTTTGTCATGAATTCTATCACTCTTGCGTCGCTTGTGTATTCGTAGTAGTCCTGCAAGAGCCAAAGCACAATCATATTTGCCCACATGTCGATGCCGGGCCCGAAACTTCCGTCGGCTTTTTGTCCTTTCAATATGGCTTCTATCCAGAATTTGCTCTCCTGCTGCAAATCTTTTCTCCCCAGCACCCACGCCATGCTCGAGTATCCGCGCAGCCAATAGGGCACTTCTTCCCAGCCCCATTTGCCGCCGGCCATAAGCCAGGCGTTGTCGTTTTTCTGAAGCCAGGCGCTAATCTCGCCAAGACGCCCGCAAAGTCCGTCGGCCTGCAGGTTGAGTTGAGTGAGAATCCACCCGCAGGGCTTCACGCTGCCGGTAGGGAGTTTTATGAACGGAGCTGCGACGAGCGGTGTGCGGTTTGCCACATACGCCGTGCGCACGGGCTCTGTCTGCGGGCGCTCCACAACCGCCACATTGTCGGCTTTGGCGCTACTGCATGCGAGAACGGCTGCCATCATTGCCCAGCCGCGAAAAATAGATTTGATTCTGAACTGTTTCATAATATATATAAGGTATTTTATTCCCGTTTTGTTTCTGCTCTATTGCTTTTTGATTTCGGTTTTAAGCGCCGACGACGAAATTCCCTCGGTTCTCGGGAGCACCACCACTTGTTTTCCGTTAGCTTCGCACCATTTGAATGCCCTTTGAAATGCGTCGTGGTTTTGGTCGGGACCCACTGCCAGAATATCGAAGTCCACTTTCGTTACGATTTCGTCGACCGAAGAATACACCACCACCTCGTCAACGTATCTTATGCTCTGCACCATGTAAACCCGTTCTTCGGTAGAGCCTACAAGATGTGCGTTGGGCTTGAATTTAAGCACCACATCGGAATCCTGCACAGCCACGATAACGTGATTGCCTCCTTCGCCGAAATCCTTACATTTCTTAAACAGGGCAACGTGTCCCCTATGGAGGAGGTCGTAAACGCCCACTGTCAATATACGGTTGTTCATAATTTTCTAAAAGCCTGTCCTAATTCTATTTCATAAGGTAATTGTATTGATGCCCCAAAGTTATAAAAAAACTATGACGCATTCCATGCTTCTCCGCCTTATTTGGGAGCACACCGCAATGTTTTGCGCAGGCCCGCGATGCCTTGCCGCAAACACGCCCTGAATTGCCGCAAAAACACATGCGCATTTCGTGAAAACAATGTCTGACATTTTTTAAACGATGTCTGACATTATTCAAATAATGTCAGACATCAGAAAAACCATATCCTATGATTGAAAACCGGCTGCAATGAGGGGGCGCACGAGATGCGCCGTAACGGGCTTTTTTGCTAATTTTGCATCGCACCGTTCCCCTCGGAATGATGCTTACAAGGATTTAGGCAAAAACTTTCTACGATATGGCAATGAAACCGGTGGACAAGCGCTGCGCTACAGTGCTGGATTTTTTGAAAAAGATAGCGGTAAACAACGACCGCGATTGGTTTAAGGCAAACCGCGCCCTATATGACGAGGCTTCAGAGGCTTTTCGGGACATCACGGCGGGACTTATTGCGCGCATAGCCGAGTTTGAGCCGGAGGTGGAGCGACTTTCGCCAAGCGACTGCACTTATCGCATCTACCGCGACATTCGTTTTTCAAACGACAAGCGTCCGTTTAAAATCCACATGGGCGCATACATCAATCCCCACGGCAAGAAATCCATGCACGGTGGCTACTATTTTCACCTGCAACCGCAAAACTGCCTCGCGGCAGGCGGCTGCTATTGTCTCGAACCCAAGGTGCTCAAAGCTGTAAGGGAGAGCATTGCCGACAACCTCGAGGAATTTGAAAACATAGTGGAGAATCCGGAATTCAAGTCCCTATTCCCGGTGATTGGAGAGGAGCGACTGAAAACCGCGCCCAAGGGATTTCCGAAAGATTTCCCACATATGGAATACCTCAAGCCCAAGGATTATTCCGTAGGTACGCCATTGCGCGACTCAGAAGTGCTGGCCGAGGGTTGGGAAGACCATGTGGTGGAAATTTTCAGGAAGATGAAACCGATGCTCGACTTTGTGAATTTCACGGTAGACGACTACGAATAAAAAACGGCGCGGAATTTCCGCGCCGTTTCTGTATATGTTCAATAGTGATGCCTCGCAGTTATTTTCCCGTGCGATATCCCACCACGTTGTTGAGCATTGGAATTTGCTTTGCGCCGAGATTGAGTTCCTTTGCAAGGGTTTCGTTGTCCATAGTAGCCCTGGGGCAGCACGCCCAACCCTCGGCGGAGCAAATCAGACAGATGTTCTGGCTCACATAGCCCGCATCGGCAAGTCCAAACTTGTTGGGCATGTCGCCAAACTTGTCGCCGTTGCTCACAAGCACGAGCGAGAGCGGAGCCTTGGCGGTGAAATCCTGCCCTTTGGCCACAGCCGAGCGAAGGTCTTTGCTTGAGCGGCGTTCAAGAGTGTTGGTTTCGGGATTCCAGAAGTAAGCGCCGTCTTTGCGCACCACATAGATTTCCACGTCCTGCCTGTTCATTGCCGAAGGTGCGGTGCGTTTTCCGTCCTCTCGGTTAATGCCGTTTGCAGCCCAAAGCAAGGTTGCGAGATCTTTGTCAGCAAACTCCTTGTCGGCCATTTCGCGCTCCGTATGGCGGTTTTGCAAAGCCGCGATAAGCGTGGTTTTCGACGATTTGTCGGGTTTGGGCAACGCGATGTTGTCTTGCGCAGCGCAAGAAACCGACATGAACATTGCCGCAACAAGCGGCATGAAGCGTAGGATAGTTGGTTTCATTTTTATAACAGTTTTTGTTGTGATGGCTAAAGTACGAATTTTCCGCACTATACGCCGTCGTAAGCCCAATAATTAAAGTTAAAAAAATTCCGACGCATCTCGTAAAATACGAGGTGGCCCGGAATTTAAATTAGATGCGTCGGAATTTAAATTTGGTGGCCCGGAGTTTTTACGCCCACCTCATCTCGTGAAAACGCCATGCCTTACGGCAAAAAACTGCAGGGATTTGCAATAAAACCTGCGGCAGGGATTTGCGCCCGTAAAGTTTTGGCTAACTTTGCAATCGGTATTTCATTGAAACTTCAACCCACATGCACCACACCGCCGGGGGAAACAAACCGCAGATAGCCGTAGTGAGCCGCAACACTCTTGCTGCCAGCGGACTTGCGTCGCTTATCGAGAGCGTGATGCCCATGGCCGAAGTGAGGGTGTTCAATGCAATGAAGGAAATACACGAGAGCGAAATGACCAAATTCGTGCATTTCTTTATTTCGGTGAAGACGCTTTTGGAAAACCACGATGTTTTTGCTTCTTTAAGCCACAAAACCATAGTGATAACCGACGGCATACGCCCCGCAACCATTCCCGCTTGTTTTCGCACGCTCGACGCCACGCTCGACAGCCGTTCGCTTTTGCGCGAATTCCTTAAACTCGCCGAAATGGCGCACTCGGGCGGACGCAGACTGCCTGCCGAAATGACGCAGAAGCACGGCGGCGAAACGAAACCGCAGGAGCTTACGCCGAGAGAGGTGGAAGTGTTGCGCGAACTGGTGCTCGGAAATATAAACAAGGAGATCGCCGACCATCTGAGCATCAGTCTCACCACGGTAATCACCCACCGCAAAAACATAATGGAAAAGCTCCATGCCAAATCGGTTGCCACGCTCGCAATCTATGCCGTGATGCATGGAATAGTGCCTGCCGACAAAATCTGAACGCAGCGCAGGGAGTTTTTGCGCCTTACAGTGAAAACAAAACGGCATTTTTTTGAAGAAATACGTGAAATCTTTATACCAATTTGTGAAACCGTGAAAACCATAACGCCCTATAAATTTGCAGTTGAGAACATCAAACGAAAAAACTGAACTGAAAATCATTTGACATGGCTAAGATTTTTACCGCGATGCTGACATTGGCGCTCGCATTACAGACATTTTCCGTGCAAGCACAGGTGATGCAGGCAGGACAAGGCAAAAAATTAACCGCAAAAACCACATCAAGAATGGAAAAAGCATTAAACGAAAAACAACAGTGCATGGCAGCTATCGCATGTCTGGAAGCAAAAGGCGACATAGCAAACCTCGAAAAAGCGATAAGCGACGGACTCGACAGCAAACTCACCATAAGTCAGATAAAAGAGGCTTTGGCACAACTTTACGCCTATACCGGTTTCCCGCGAAGCCTTAACGGACTTACGGCATTGCAGAACGTTTTGAAGGAACGCCGGGCGCGGGGAATTTCCGACGCAGAAGGAGCCGACGCAAGCGCATTGCCAGCCGACTACAACGCTCTCGCGCAAGGCACCGAGGTACAGACGCGCCTTCGCGGGGGACAACCGTTCAACTACACCTTTTCCCCTTCAACCGATTACTACCTCAAGGCGCATTTGTTCGGAGATATTTTTGCCCGCGACAATCTTACTTTTGCCGAGCGCGAACTTGTTACGGTTTGCGCGCTTTCGGGAATGAAAGGCGTGGAGCCTCAGTTGAAATCCCACATACGCGGTGCGCAATGCATGGGACTTTCCGACGACGAGATACACGCAATTCCCGACGTGCTGCGCGAGAAAGTGGGCGACATCGAAGCCTGGCGCGCCAAGAAGGCCATCAGCGAACACTACAACGAACCTTTTGACGACGGCGAGCCAGTAGAAAATCCCGTCTTCCCGAAAGGTGAACTCAACACGGCCTATGCACAATATTTCATCGGCAACAGTTATCTCGCCCCGCTTCTGAAAAACGGCGCGCTGCCTATGTCGAACGTTACCTTCGAACCTCGTTGCCGCAACAACTGGCATATTCATCACAAGGGCGCACAGATTTTGATTTGCGTGGGAGGCCGTGGCTGGTATCAGGAATATGGTAAACCCGCGCAGGCTTTGAAACCGGGCGATGTGGTGAATATTCCTGCCGAGGTGAAACATTGGCACGGCGCCGCCAAAGACAGTTGGTTTCAGCACATAGCAATTGCTGTTCCTGCCGAAGGCGCGAGCAACGAGTGGCTTGAACCGGTGAGCGACGAGGAATATGACAAACTCTAAGACGGACATATTCACCACAACATCAAACATCATGAAATTTCCGAGGATTGTGTGCGCCGCTTTGTGCCTTATAGTTTCGACGGAGTACTGCGGTGCAAAACTAATATGCGTAAAAAATAACTTGAAAGGATAGGTTTTTGACGCGGTGTGCGGCATAGTGCCGCCGCTGTTTCACAAAGAAGACGGTTTGCCGGTTGGCAGACCGTTTTTGTTTGCCATTATTCTCCCCCGCCCCTTTGTCGCCACATTTTCAGCCCGAAAGTTTGCGGCAACAAGGAGTGTTTTCTAAATTTGTCGCATGAAAGCAAGAAACAGCTGCGATTTTGTTTTTTCCACCGACTATTTCCTGGTAAACCACCCGCGTTTCCGCGGCTGGTGTTCCCATTTGGTTTGTCTCGAGGGGGCATGCAGTTTTATTTTCAACGGCCGTCGTTTCAACATGCAGCGAAATGATATCGCGATACTCGTACTTCCCGAAAAAATAAGCGGACTTGAGGCGAACGAAAACCTGAAAGTGGAATTCTTTGCTGCGCCGATGAAATTTCTAAATGGCCTTTTGCCGTCAAACAACTTCGGCATCGGCGGAAGCATAAGCCTTTTCAACGACCCCATAATACACGCGAGCGAAAAGGAAGCGCAGCGCTTTTCGTTCAACATCAATCTGATTAAGGACAGAATGGACGAAACCCGCCACACATTCCGCGAGGAACTTTTGGGAAGCCTTTGCCTGATGATGATGTACGACCTTTTTGAAATCCACTCCCATCGCGACGACATGCTAACCACTACCGACCGTTGCGCCTACGTGGTGAAAGAATTGCTGCGGCTTCTGCGCGCGGGCAAATGCGCCACCGAGAGAAGCGTGGCGTATTACGCGGAGCTGATGAACGTTACGCCGCAATATTTGTCGAAGACAGTGAAACGCACAACGGGCAGCAGCGTTACGTCGTTTGTTGACCGCTACACGACACCCATTTTAAAACGCTACCTCAACGACGAACGCCTGTCGCTGACGCAGATTGCCGACAAGATGAACTTTGCCTCGCTTTCTTACTTCTGCCGATATTCAAAAAAACTCCTCGGAATGACTCCCGGAGAGTATAGAACGAGCCACCAGCCCAAGAAAAAATAAACTGCAAAGCCACCCTGATTTTATGCACCGAATATGGCTTTTACGAGGTCAGACCTAATTTAAATTCCGACGCATCTAATTTAAATTACATGGCCCGGAGTTTTTACGAGATGCCGTGTAGTTTTTCGCGATATCCCACACGATAAAAACCACATGCCTATCCTGCCGCGCAACAACCTATATTACAGCCAAAAACAAGTCAAATCAATGCTCGTGGCTATGATGGCAATGATGCACCAAGCCTTCGCGTTCCATCATTTCATACACAAGTCTTCCCGCCGTGAGGCAACACAAATCACACGGCGTAGCCTGTTCGCGGCTTTTCAGTTCCCTGCACACCGTGGTGCCGAGCCTTTCGCGGAATCCGTTGAACAATTCGGCCGAGAAGCGCGCCGTTTTTCCGTCGTCGCCCTCTGAGAGCAACCCCAGCGCAAACACCGCGCCCGTTATGGCCCCGCAAGTACCCTCGGCATGGGTCTTGCCAATTCCTCCTGCGAAACCGGCGCTAAGATGTTTGAGCGTATCATCGTCAACCTCGTTGCCCACCGCCGCAAGTATGCCGCAAAGAGTGGCCGCAGCGCAATTGTATCGCGCCTTGCGGCGCATCATTATCTGGCGGTCGATATCCGGACAATTTATCTCCGGCATCGCCCCTGTTGTATCTGTCATAAACTTGAATGTAAGCCAATTAAAGTTTACAAAATTACATATTTTATTGGCTCTTAGCCCATAAGATACAAATATTAACAGCCGCATGTTGTAAATACTCGTAACTTTGCAGTATGAAAATGAGGAAAATCTGTATGGCATCGGTCATCGCGCTTACGGCATTCACCCACGCAAGCGCCGACGACGTTTACGACTTTTTCAAAGCCTATCTGCGCGGCAACGCCACCGCATATCCAATGAGCAAAAAGAAACTTTCGCTCAAAGAAGTGCAGCAAAATACTACCTATGTGTGGAAAACGTGGCGACGCGCTGTGAAGAAAATCGAAACAGATACGCTTGCCGCAATGACGAAAGACAGCCTCAGCGTTACGGGAAAGTGGCGGCTTCCGCCCGACTTGGAGAACGACGCCACGATGAACTTCACATGGTTCAGCAAAGGCAACCGCCCGTCAACAGGATACCCTATGTTTATCTATCTCCACGGTTCCGGTCCGAAAGATCAGGAATATGCCAACGGCTTGAAGCTTACCCGTGAATTCAAAGACGCACCTTCGGTGTATTTCGTGCCGCAGATTCCAAACGAGGGCGGATATTACCGTTGGTGGCAAAAGGCAAAAATATGGGCATGGCGCAAGGTGTTGCGGCTGGCTCTGGCATCGGGCGACATCAACCCCGACAAAATTTATTTCACCGGCATATCCGAAGGAGCATACGGCACACAGCGCCTCACGGCATTCTTTGCAGACTATCTTGCAGGCGGAGGAGCAATGGCCGGAGGCGAGCCGCTGAAAAATGCACCCGCCGAAAACTACGCCAACACGGCTTTCTCGCTAATTACAGGCGACCACGACACGGGCTTCTACCGCAACCAACTCACGACATACACTCTCGACGCGCTCAACAAGCTTGCCGCCGAAAGCAAAAGCCATGGCGACAGCCTTTACACGCACAACGTGCAACTTATACCCGGGCGCGGACACAGCATTGACTATACCACCACAACTCCATGGCTCGCAAAATACACGAGAAACCCATATCCAAAATACGTGGCCTGGGAAGATTTCGCCATGGACGGTTGCCGTCGCGACGGGTTCTATAATCTTTTTATCAGCGAGAGCCCTTGCAAAGACGACGACGCACGCGTTTTTTACGAGGAGGAGATAAAAGGCGACACCATCACTCTGAATGTGAAAAACGTGGCTTATTCCACCACCGAGAAGGACAATGTTTGGGGCATCGAGCTTAAATTTAAGCGCGATTACAGTCCTGTTTCAAACGGCAAAGTGATTGTTTTTCTCAACCGCAGTCTGGTAAATCTCAACAACCGCCTCACGCTAATCGCAAACGGCAAGGTGGCGTTCAGCGGTAAGGTGTCGGAAAATCTGGCTACGATGGTGAACAGTTGTGCTGCCTTCGGCGACCCACGGCGTATATATACCGCGCAAATTGAAGTTGATCTGTCAGCATTATGATACGCTTGTTGTTTGCCTGCCTTGCGCTCTCGTCCATATTATATGCGGGAAACGCTGCCGCGAAGTCTGACGGCGACACGATTAGATACGCTTCGCCGCAGGACGTAAGCATTGAAGACGTGTTTTTCTCGCGTTTCGGCGAATTTATCTACAATGTAGATTCCACGATTCACGCAAACCGTGTGGAATATTCCCCGCAAATCAACGCCGAGCGCTGGGACAAGAATTTTGAGTCGCTCACTCTTTGGGGCGCCACCAAAGAGAATGCAGTTGACACCTATAATGCAGCCGTCAGAATGTTTCTGAAAACGCCCAAGGCGGTATATGCCGACATTGCGGAGCGTGCCCTTTACAACGGGGTGCTTGCCGAAATCGACTCGCTGCGTTCGGGCAAAAAGGAGTGGCGGCAAGCGGCGCAGGCGGTGCTTGATGCTCCTGCCACGGCCTATGCCTATCGCGGCTGCGACCTTTGGGTGAATCTCTACTACCGCAACCGGGCGTATATCAAGAACGATTCGCTCGACATGGTGGTTTTGCAAAACACGAGTTCGCCCTGGAATGCAAACGTGTTCCTGTCGATGAAATTCAACAACGGCAGTCCCCACATGCGCCTGCACCTTCGTTTGCCCGCATGGCTGAGGGGAGAGGTTACGCCTTCGGGAGAATATTCCTACAACAAGATGCGGGAATTCTATCAAGTGGTATTGAACGGAAAGAACCTCACTCTGCGCGCCTCGGCCGACGGATATATCACAATTGACCGCACATGGCAGAGCGACGACGTGATAAGGCTTTCAATGCAGGCGGCAGTGAGACGAATACGCGAGACGGGGAAAACTTCGGGCCGCTTCGCGGTGCAGGAAGGTCCTATATTGTATACGTATGAAAGCCGCGGGAGCAAAACATACTTCGATTCGGCAACTGCATTTGGCAACAAATACGACAAAGATGTGCTCCACACCAATTCTTTAATCACCAAATCATACACTTCGCCCAATCCCGGCGACGACACACCGTGGGAAGGAGTGCTTCTGCCCTATTACATCACTTTTGGGCGCAATTTGTTCAAACCGCAGATATGGCTTGAAGAAGTGGAAAAGTGATTTTTTCAAAATTTCCAACGTATTGATTTTCAACACTCGGCTCACCGCAAAAACTCCGCCGCATCTAATTTAAATTCCGCCGCATCTAATTTAAATTTGGTGGCCCGGAATTTTCACGAGATGCGATGTGTTTTTTTCGAGACCTAAACACGGTTGAAATATATTTGGTAACTTTGTAAGGAATTCAAATGTCATTTCATCATGAAAAGCATTAACAAAACAGGAATCGGGGCCTGCGCCCCGTCAGAATGTACGTCGATACTCGTAGGTCGCAAACAAACCGCCGACGGTTCGATGATATGTTCGCGTTCTGAAGACTGGGACGCATTGTTTGCAAAGAATTTTGAAGTTTACGAGGACACAGACAACGGCCCCGCGGAGTTTGTTGCGCGCGACAGCAGTTTTCGTTGTCCTCTGCCCAAGAAGATGTTCGGCTACAAGGCTCTTGCGCCTTACCATCTGCCCAACCATTGGGGCAGCGCGGGATTTAATACGCGCGGCGTGGGCATGAGTTCCACCGAAAGCATATTCAGCAGCGACAAAGCCCTTGAAGCCGACCCACTCGTTGAGTCGGGAGTGGCAGAAAACAGCGTGTTCAACATTGTTCTGCCGTATATAAGCACCGCAAGAGAAGGTGTGGAACGCCTGGGAAGCCTTATCGAAAAATACGGCTCGGCCGAAGGCTACGGCATAAGCTTTGTCGACTCCAAGGAACAGTGGTATCTGGAAACCGCCGCGGGACATCGTTGGCTCGCATGTCGCATGCCCGAAGACCAATATTTCGTAACGGGCAACCAAAGCCGCTTTCGCGAATACGACCCTGCCGACAAGGAAAATTTCCTCGCCTCTGCCGATTTGATAGAATTTGCTGTGAAAAATAATCTTTACAGTCCAAAAGACGGCGCATTCGATTTTCATGAAGCCTATTCCCACGACGGCGGCGGCGACGTTACCTATGATTATCCACGCGTATGGGGATTGCAGGCACTGTTTACGCCATCGTTGAAACAAGACGTAACAAAAAACACATTCCCCGTGTTTGCAAAGGCCGACAAACCCATAAGCCTTGCAATGGTGCGCGATGCATTCCGTTTTCACTACGACAACAGCGAGCACGATCCCTATCTGCACAGCAATCCCAAGGAGCCATTCCGCCCCGTGTCGATTTTCCGCACCACACAGACGCATATCCTGCAAGTGAAACCCTGGCTGCCGCAAGCCATAGGCTGCGTAAACCATGTGGCAGAGGGTATGGCCGATTTGGGAGTCTTTCTCCCGCTCTACGAAGGCGTGAAATCGTTCCCCAAAGCCTATACAATTGGAAACGGAACGTCAAGCGAAAGTTCGGCATACTGGAAATTCCGCAAAGTGCAGGCTCTCGGAATGGTGAACTACAATGCCTACGCGCCGATAATCAAGGAAACCTATGCGAAACTCGAGGCCGAAAACGACGAAAGGCAGAAAGAATTCGAGGAAGAGTATATGCGGGTTGTGAAGTCGCAGCCGCTTCGCGCGCAGGACATGCTTCAGGAATTTTCCGACAGACTTCTGACGCACGCCCTCGAGGTTACAGACGCACTTGTTGAGAAACTGTTTACACAACTTACGGTAGACATTCAAAAAGAATACCTCTTCCACGGGGCATAACCCTTGCAAGACAAACAAAAACGGCAGCGGGAAAAAACATCTCCGTTGCCGTTTTTTCGTATCCTCATGTTCAGCGGTTCAGACGGTATCTCGCGCCGTTGAGACTCCTTACAATTCCCCTCATCTCCAATTCAAAAAGCACAGACATGAGTCTGCTCACCGGGATATCGGTTTCCACCGTGAGGAGATTGATTTGTTTTCCGTCGCAACCCTCCAAAGCATCTACGATCTTCTGTTCCTCGGCGTTGAGGTCGGGGAAAAGTTCAAGCTCCACGGGAACAGTTGCGGCAGGATTTGACTTGTCTTCCCAGCCAAGGGCTTTCACCAAATCTTCGGCCGACGTAATCATTCGCGCCTTGTTTTCCATTATCAGCCTGTTGCACCCCGTAGAAAATTCGTCGCTTATCCGCCCCGGGAAAGCGCACACCTCGCGTCCGTAACTGTCTGCCACAGATGCGGTAATCAATCCCCCGCCTTTTGCAGCGCTTTCCACCACCACGGTAACGTCGGCAAGCCCGGCGATAATGCGGTTGCGGCGCACGAAGTTCTGTTTGTCAGGATTTGTGCCCGTTGTAAATTCCGTAACAAGCCCGCCCGTTTCGAGCATCTGCCTTGCCGTTTCGCGGTGAAGCGTGGGGTAAATCCTGTCAAGCCCGTGAGCCAGAACTCCAACCGTTGGCAATCCGGCGGCAAGCGCTCCGCGGTGCGCGTTGATGTCTATCCCGTAGGCGAGGCCGCTTATAATCAAAGTTCCGGGGGCTATCGCGGAAAGTTCGCGGGTCAGCGTGGCGCAGATGTCCTTTCCATATTCGCTGCAATGCCTTGTGCCCACAACCGAAACTATTCTGCGCGCGTTTAGGTCGCATTTGCCGAGCGCGAAAAGCACCAGCGGAGCATCGCAACAGCCTTTCAAACGCGCGGGATAGGACTTGTCGCCGATTGAAAGGCACTTAATTCCCTTGCTCTCGGCATATTCGGCTTCCTTCTCGGCTTTTTGCATCGCGCTTTCGAGATTTTGCAGCGTTTCCTTCAGTTTTCGCGAGGCCGAAGGTATGATGTCGGAAATATTATGTCGGTTGTCCCACACCGCTTTCCCGCTCCCGGCTGCACGCCAAAGGTCGAGCGCATTTGCAGGTGCGTATTTCAGGGCCACGGCAAGCGCCATGTTGCAAAGTGTCTCCTGCGAAATCATTTTGCCTTGCAGAACTCGGCTATTTTTTCATCGAGCTCGCGACACTCGCCAAGCTTCCCGTTTACCAGACATACCACATCGACTTTACTGCTGAAGACCATTTTGTCATCGGGCAGGCGGAAAATATCCTGATAAAACACATAGCGCGGCCCATCACGCTCAAAAGCCAAACGGTTTACGAATTCGTCGTCGCTATGAAGCGGCGATTTGAAACGCATATTGATTTGCGCCACCACGGCATCGGTTCCGCTATTGTGCATCTCCGCAAAACTCATTCCCAATGTGTGCAGAAACATGTGTCGCGTGTGCTCGGTGTAGTGCTGATAGTTGGCATTGTTCACAATTCCCTGCAGGTCGCATTCATAGTCGCGCACCTCCATTTTAAGTTCGTAGATATATTCAGGTTTTCTGTTCATAATCAAAAATTAAAGTCATATCAAATCCGCGCCTTGCGGCACTTTGAGGTATTCATGTCCGAAGCTGCACCGCAGGCAGTCCCTGCGGTCGCAATAATTGCCTTTAAGATGAATAAGGGCTTGGGAATCGGCGGCCGAGCGTGCCGTTATCCCGAGTTCTTTCCAGGTTCTCGTAATAAAGTTGTCTTCCGGAGGAATAGACGAGAACAGTTGCAGCGAACGCTCTTCATAGTCGGTTTCGCCCCGATAGCGCCCGTAGGCAAAAAGCAGCGGCACAACGGAATTGAGCACAAGCAGATTGAGCGAACGGGAAGAGAGGCTTTTGTCTCCCTGCGGGCTCGGGCAACCGAAAAGATAGTGTGTGTGCCAATATTCCGTGGCTTCGGTCTGCATTCGCTTCCTTACTTCGCGCAGCGCACCGGGCGCCGTGAGCGCGGCAAGCGATATGGCGTTTCTTGCAAACAGACCTGCGAGTTGCGAAAGGCGGATATGCGGAAAATTCTGCGGCCGCGTGCGGAGCAGTTTCCAATGTTCCACCGGCATGGGGCTTAGGGAAAATTTATGTGCGAGAAAAGAATATTCGGCGGCCAGTTTTCCGAACCACTGCTCCGCCTCGGCGGTTTCGCGATATTTGTCGGGCAGGGCATGGGGTTGCAAAAGGCCGGCCTGACCCAGGAAAAGGGCTTCTATCTGAAAGATGCTGTCGCGATGTTTTGCCGCGGCGTTGAGCGGAACATTGTAGGCCCACTCCTCAAAAGCGTCGCCGTTTATCCCGAAACCGAAGTTGCGCGCCACGGTAATGAAGCAAACGCGTTCCCAATCGTGTTCGCATCGGTTGAGACACTCAAAAATGCGTGTGATTTTGGTTTCGAGGCGTTTTACATGCAATACCGATAGCCAGTTTCCCACTTTTATAGGTTCGATAAGCGGAATCTTTCTCCAGCAAGGCGGAAAACGTTCCTCGCTTTGCAGTGCAGAATAGTTTTCCTCCACATATTTCGGCACCTGCATCACGAATTGGGGTAGTTTTCTGCCCATACAAAAAACTTCGGTGTCGGCTTCGGCCACCACATGGAGCACAATGTTGCGGTATTTCGCGTCCCCGTCGTGGCGATGTCGGTTCCAGTCGCTGCTGCGCCAGTGGATTTCCACATTTCCGGCAAATTCTGTGCCTCCTATCTTCACCACGCTGCCAATGAAGTCGGGCCCGGCATCATGGTTGTGCACTCCGGGCGTGATTATCTCGAGCGGAGTGCCGTCGGTGGTAGTTAGTTTTCCGGCGGGATAGAGTTTGTTTTGCCAAGTGTAGTGAAGTAGGCGCTCCATGTTCGGGTTTCTTAAATAAAGCAAAGGTACGAATTTGTTTTGAGGTTTGCTACATGGTGTCTAAAATGCTTTTCTAAAACCCCGTATATCATATAGAAAAAAGTACACGGCATCTCGTAAAAACTCCGCCGCATCTAATTTAAATTACATGGCCCGGAATTTAAATTAGGTCTGACCTCGTATTTTACTATGTCCGACCTCGTAAAAAACGATGTCGGATATCTTTTAAACAATGTCAGACATTATTCAAATAATGTCTGACATTGTTTTTACTATAAGCCATATTGTTTTTTCGGCATCCAATATTGCTACAACGCGAACATATCGTTGAGCAGCTGTATGCCCGTTGGAGTCTTGAAAACCTTGTCGCGGAATCTACGGATAGCCTCGGGCGAGAGATTGTCCTCGAACGAATTTACAAGAAAATCGGCCTCGAGCAAAATCTGCCAGTCAATGCCGTCAACATTGTCGTAGGTGTGATGATGAGCTATGAGGAAACACACGCGTTCCACCACATCGGCAGAATATCCTCCCACTTCGTCAAAAACCTTACGCGCCTCGTCCGGCCCGAGTTCCTCCTGATGTTTTCCGCTGCAATTGCCGTATTTCTGTTCGCTCACATGGATTCCCACATCGTGGAGAATGGCTGCCGCTTCGAGCACATAAGCCGTTACATCGTCCACATTCTCAAGCCTTGCAATGGTTATAGCAAAATCGTGAACCTTCATAAAATGCTGTATGCGGGGCGCATCGCCCTTGTCATACTTTATCATCGCGGCTACGAGCCTTGCGTGCTGTCGAATCATCGTTGTAGGATTTTCAATAATGGGTTACACTGCAAAGAAATGGCGGCTCGCGCGAAGCAAATGGCGCACCGTGGAAATTAGCTCCTGAGTTTCCTGCAATGTATTGAGGTAAAGAATTTCGATACGCAAGTTGCCTTCTTCGCTCTGCATTCTCAACATCTGGCGGTCGCGAAGAGCCGAAAGTGTATGCCGTGCCTCGTTGGCTTTGACCATAAACAAGTCAGCTTTCTCGAAATCGCGGTTGTAAATCATGCGGCGCGCCTCGTCTATTGTCTCGATAGCCACTTTTTTCACCGGTTCGAATTCGTCAATCAATACCTGCGGAAGCGGCGTGAAATTGTTGTCGACATGCTCAAGACAGGGATCGGAAATACGTTTCAGGCAGTAAATAATCTGGGAAATGCTGTTGCTGCCCAGATGGAACCACGTATTTTTCTCCACAGCCGTCAGATAGTCAATCTTCCGCATTCCAATAAGTTCCTTGCGGCGCATCTTTTTCCACAGACTCTTTTCCTGGTCAAGATCATTGGCTGCCCGGTGAATAGTCTTGTAGTCATTGTTTGTAAGGCCGTTTATGATTTGCAGGTAATTGTTTCTCGCAAAATCAAGAACCTCCACCTGATTTGTTTTAATGTGTTCGCCGAGAAGTTCACGTATTTCCGCTTTGTCGGTAGCCTTTATAAGGCGGCGGAAAACCTGGTCCTTGTTTTCGTTAGCCTCGCGCTTTTTGAACACACGGTTGTTCCTTATTATTATAAGCACCACAAGCGTAACGGCAATCACCATCGCCACCGGCCCAACGTAGAACATGAACAACGACATGCAGAAACAGAGAATGAATGCCGCACCTGCCGTGATAAACCAGCCACCTATTACGGAAATAACGCCCGTGATTCTGTACACCGCCGTATCTCGTCCCCACGCCCTGTCGGCAAGGGAACTACCCATGGCCACCATAAACGCAACATATGTGGTGGAAAGGGGAAGTTGAAGCGATGTGCCGATGATTATAAGCAATCCCGCAAGCACGAGGTTCACTGCCGCACGCACCATGTCAAACGCCGCCCCTTCGGGAAGCACTACATCGTCGTTGTAGAAGCGTTTGTTCACCCAGTTCTTTATTCTCGTCGGCACCCAATTGTTTACCGTGTTCGAGAGATTCATTGCGCTGCGAACTGTGGAGCGTGCAATTCTCGAGGAACTGAATATCTCTTCGCCGGCGTCCTGTCTTGAAAGACTTACAGAGGTGTTTATCACTTTGCGCGCCTTTTTCGACGTGATTAGAGCAAACACCATTATCGCGCCGGCGGCAAAGAGGAAATAAATCGGGGTATGTGCCGTTTCGTGCAGGCGGCTCACGCAGAATTGCGCCGGATCTCCCGCACCCGCTTCAAGATAATATTGATACGACGACAGAGCTGCGAGCGGCACGCCGATGAAGTTTACGAGATCGTTGCCCGCAAAAGCCATTGCCAACGCAAATGTGCCGAACAATACTATGACGCGGAAAATATTTACTTTGAGAAGATCCAACACCTGTGATACTATCGCAAAAATTATGAGGCTTCCCCACAGAATTGTCATCTTGTTCGCCTCGATGGCATCGCGCAAAGCGGGAGTCATAAACGAGGATTTTCCCAATCCGGCCACCAGAAGGAAATACATGATTGCCGTAATTGAAATTCCGCCAAATATGCCCACTGCCCAACGGCTCCTGTTGCGATACTTGAACGTGAACGTTACGCGGGTGAGCCACATCACCACCAAGCCAAAGACAAACGCGATGGCTACGGAAAGGAAAATTCCGAGGATAATCGACAAAGCCTTGTCGGTATTGATTAGATTTGCATAGCTAAGCGTCGGATCGTGCAGCAGCTTCACTATCGCAAGCGCGGTGCTGCCTCCCAAAAGTTCGAATACCATAGAAACGGTGGACGAGGTGGGCATTCCCAACGTATTGAATATGTCAAGCAGAATAACATCACTCACCCCGACGGCAAGAAATATGCATATCACTTCGTTGAAATAGTAGTAATCGGGATTGAGAATGCCGTGCCGGGCGATGTCCATCATTCCGTTCGACGTGATAGCGCCAACGAAAATTCCCACTGCGGCTACAGCAAATACCAACGGCAGTTTTGAAGCCTTTGAACCTATGGCTGCGCTAAGGAAGTTGCCTGCATCGGTCGATACACCTGCCGTGAGGTCATAGCACGCCAACGAAAAAATAAAGATTATTATACCTAAATAAAGATATTCCATTGAGGAAGGTCTGGAGTTACGGGCGCAAAGTTAAAAAAAACCTTTTAAAAAACAACATTGCCTACCTTGAATTCACACCACGGGATTTACATCGAAATAAAAAACGCAAAATTGCAGCGCTATTTGTTCGCAAAATTTCCAGGCGGCTTTGATTTCGGAATTTTGCCCGTCTGTTTTGCCCTTGGCTATTAGTATTTTTTTACGCACCGGAAATGTTAAAAACTCCAAGGCCCGGAATTTAAATTCCGACGCATCTAATTTAAATTTGGTGGCCCGGAGTTTTTACGAGATGCGATGTTGTTTTTTCGCCCTCCCGAAAGGCTTTGCCGGCGAGGCTTCAAGGGCATACAAAAATCAGAATGAAACATACGGCGTGAGGCGCTCGATATCCTTGGCGGTGAAAGCGGTGTCCTGCGTCAGGGAGTTGAGCGAACGAATCCTGCCCCATTCCTTGCGAAGTTTGAGAATGGCGCGCGTCTGGGCCTTGTTGATATACGGGTGGCGCACGAGGTTGGCATAGTTTGCCGTGTTGAGGTTGATTTTGTGGGGCGCAGGAGATTTTACATCAAACCACCGCAGCATGTCCTGCTCAATTCCGAACACTTCCACCGCCTGCAAGGGTGAAACATATCCGCCGAGTTTCTCGCCATATTCCACCACGCAGCGCGCAATCACGCTCCCCACTCCCGGCACACGCTTCAAAATCGCCGTGTCGCCGCAATTCAGGTCCACCGTCTCGCCTTCGCGCAATTTTTCGGCGGCATATTTCTTGGGCGCAACGGCATGGGGTTTCGTTTCCACGGCTTGCGGCAGGCTCACATACGGCGCAAGGCGCAAATAGTCGGCATCGCTTATGTTGTAGATGCGCTTGAAATCCTCACGCTTTGCGAACACGCCGCCCGCTTTGCGGTAATGGATAATGGCAGCTGCCTGGCGAGGATAAAGTCCGAGGCTTATAAGAGTGAGACTGTCGGCTGTATTGGGATTGAAAGCGCGGAGCTTTGAAACGGCGCGGGGCTTAGGTTTTCCCACATGCTTCTCGGCACGCGCTTTTTGCCGTTCCACCGAGAAATTGCGGTATTCCGCCAAAACGCTGTCGGGCGTTTCAACAGTTTCAGCCGTTTCGTTTTTGCCCATAAAGCCCACAACAAGCACAACGGCGAACAAGACAACGGCGGTAACGCATATCGCCGCGCGTTCGTGCCTGCTTATCTTCACTCCGGGCATTTCAAAGCATCAGAATATGCTCAGAATTCCAATTCCGTCGAGGAACACGAGGGCTATAGCCGCAGGAACAACAAAACGAAGCAGGAAAATCAGCAGCTTGAACCACCGGAATGTTAGCATACCGCCATTGGTAAGTTCATACTTGATTATCTTTTGCTGCAAAACCCACCCCGTGAAAATAGAAGTGAGGAAGCCGGCTGCAAGAAGCATTATCTTAGCCGTAACATAGTCGAAGAGGTCGAAAATGCCCATTCCCGCAATTTTGAAGTCAGCCAACACGCCCATCGAAAGCGAGCAAAGCGTGCCAAGAACCAGGCAGCCCGCCGTTACAAGCGCTGCCGCACGTTTTCTCGACATGTTGCGCGTTTCGGAAAGGAATGCCGTAATCACTTCGTGCAACGAAATCGTGGAAGTAAGCGTTGCCACCACCAGAAGAATGTAGAACGCAAGCGAGCAAACGTATGCCAGCACGGGAATACCGCCCAGAGCCATTTGGAAAACGTTTGGCAACGCAATGAAAACAAGCGAAGGACCTGCGTCGGGGCTCAGGCCGGCCACGCTGAACACTGCCGGAAAAATCACAACGCCTGCCATCACGGCTACAAGCGTGTCGATTACGCCTACAGTGAGCGCAGTTTTTGTGATGTCGGTTCTATCCGAAAAATAAGAGGCATACGTGCACATGCAACCCATTCCCAAACTCATGGAATAGAACGACTGCGCCATTGCTGCCATAACTACTTTGGAATTTATCTTGGAAAAATCGGGCGCAAACAGGAATTCCAAACCTTTGGCCGCACCTTGGGTTGACAACGAGCATACCATTAGCACCACCAAAAGCACGAAAAGAAAAGGCATAAGGAGCTTGGCCGATTTTTCTATGCCGCCTTTCACTCCTTTTACTATAACAAAATGCGTGATAAGCAGAAAGGCGGCAAGGCAAAGCAGCGGCTGCCAAGGATTACTCACGAAATTGTTGAAGTTGTCCGAGAAAATTTGTTCGCTCCCGCTATGTTTTGCCATAGTATTGAACTGATTCAGCATTGACTGCACCATGTAGAAAAGAGTCCAGCCTGCCACAACGGAATAATACGACAAAATGAGAAATGCGCCGCACACCTCGATTTTTCCGATGAATCCCCAGTGTTTGTTTGGCGAGAGAATCTTGTAGGCAGAGCCCGTGTTTGCATGCGAGTGCCTTCCAATCAAAAATTCAGCGAGCAACAGCGGAATACAAACGGCCAACACACATATTATATATATAATAAGGAATGCTCCTCCGCCGTTGTTTCCTGCTTCTGTGGGAAAACGCCAGATGTTTCCCAAACCTACGGCCGAGCCGGCCGCCACGAGTATTGCGCCTATCTTGCTTCCGAAATTGCTTCTCTGCTTCATTTTTTAATATGCTTCGTTTTATCTTAATTTGCAAATGTACAATTTTCGCCCCAACCTTTCGTGCTTTTTTGCGGCGGCTTTCAGGGTTTTCTGAAAAAAGGCGAAAGTTTTGCGGCATCGCGTGGAATTTTTGCTTGTTCTGAGCCAAAAATCAGGCAAATGGTTTACTTTTGCGCCATAATCCATATTATTAGTCCGTTATGTACAGCTTGATAAAACGCTATCCCGTTACGTCGATTTTTGTTTTGATGATATTCATAATATGTATGGTTCCCATTCCCGAGACACCGCTTAGCGGCGTGAGCATGATTGACAAATGGACCCACGTGGCCATGTATTTTTCTCTTGTAATCATGTTTTGGACGGAAAAGAACCGTTCGCGCAGTAATTTGAAGGGATTCCGTCTGTTCGCCGTGGGCGTATTGTTGCCCGCATTTATGGGTGGAATAATCGAGATAATGCAGGAATTTCTCACCACATGCCGCAGCGGCGATTGGTTTGACTTTGCAGCCGATTGCATAGGCGTTGCAATTGGCGCGATAGCGGGCAGATTCGTGATTTCGCCGCTCTTTGCCAAGGCCCGGAAGTATTGAAAAAAAACGTATGCGACATATCGCAAAAACTCCGCCGCATCTAATTTAAATTAGATGCGGCGGAATTTAAATTTGGTGGCCCGGAGTTTTTACGAGATGCGATGTCGTTTTTTCGCCCTCCCTCAGCGCTTTTCAGAAGTTGATTGTAATGCCTGCGCCAAAGCAGAATTTCTTGTAGTAATAGTAGTCAACATCGCCCGAAGACTTTACCATATTAAATATGTTCTGTCTCGCTTCGGCATAAACGCCTAACGTTTCGCTGAAGTTGTATCTCATTCCGCCCTGCACGCCCACCGAACGTATTCCGGCGTGTATGCCCGTGTAGATATCAAAGGGCATCGGAAGTTTAAGGGCTTCCTGCCAATGGTAATTGGCTGTAAACATCACGTCCCAGCGCAGGCGCAATTCGTCTTCGCTATCCTTTTTGTCTTTGCCTATATAGCTCGCCGCGAAACCTATCGAAAGCCAGTCGTTGGCGCCTTTGTCGATTCCCACAACGCCTCCCGAAAGTCCTCCAACGTTTATATATCCCGCGAAAGCCTTGAAATCGTCGTCGCCGTCGAAAGCTTGTGCGCCTGCCTTGGGCACTACGGCAAACAGCATCGCAGCCAGGGTCAGCGCAAATGCGAGGGCGTGTGAACTCTTAGCCTTCATGCCCGATTATTTTATGGTATATTTCGTAACTCCGAACACCTTGCTGCGTCCGCCGCCGTTGTTGTCTTTCACATACTGCCTGCCAAACACCAGGTAGTTGTTGTCGTACCAATAAAGTGTGGACGGCGCTTTCATTTTCTTCACGTCGCGGTTTTCGTCGCCCGCTTCAATCATTTCGGTCTCCTTTCCCTGCACCACTTCGCCGTTGCCCGCGCCTACTATCTTGCTCACAAGTTTCATGCGGTCGGCATAAACAAGGCTCACATTGCCGTTGTCCATTCCCATTGCGGCATAGTGTATCACCTCCATTGGCCGGTTTTTGGGATACATCGGGAAACAAGTGTCCCAAAGCAGGTCTCCTTTCGCGCTGAACTTAACAAGAACGGCGTGGGTGTATTGGTATCCGTTGAACTGCGTAACCACTACGTTTCCCTGGCGGTATGTTACGTACGTGGGGTAATATGCTTCGCCCAAATAGTAGTAGTCTTTTCCATCATATACGATGTCGTGGCTCGCCATAAGGTAGTTGAGCGCATAATCTTTGCCCTCCTTTTCGGCTTTCTCCTTTTTGCGCTCCACTTTCTTCTGTTTCTTTTCCGACATGAACTCTGTGAAATTTTTTAGGTCAAGGAAATTGTAGGACTTATAGAATGCAAACTCCCAGTTGTCGAGTGCCGCGAAATATATGCCCTGTGAATTTCCTTTTTTCGACTTTGTGTAAGTTCCGGTAACAAATATGCGTCCTCCGGTCTTGCTTATGCTTGCCGAGGAAATGGCTTCGCCGTCGGCGGGAGTGATTTCAGTTGTTCCGAGCTGCTTTCCGTCCATTCCCATACGCACCAGCATCGTTCTTCCGGCCACGTTCACAAAGGCTAGAACGTTTTCGTCCACCACGGCAGTTGCGAAAATCAGAGTTTTGCTGTCTTTCACGCCGTCGAAATGCAAGTTGAGCGTCTTTACCTGCCCGCTCGAAAAATTGAACACGTTGATTGTTTCGGTTTTCTTGTCGGTTGCGGCAAACACCATGCCTCCCGCTCCAAAGCAGAACTCGCGCATTCCGAGTTTGCTGCGGAATTTTCCGTCATACACCGCAGTCTTGCCGGTTTTTGTGTCGTAGGCAAGCACTTTAAGGTTGTCGTCCTTGTCGCGCATCACGGTATAGTTCACCCCGTTGACGTAGCTGTAGGTCTCGCGCCACATCTTTTTTGGAATCGAGAACGTTTCGGAGCCCTGCAGCTTCATGTCGGTGGAATAGAGTTCCGACTTGATGGTGCGCTTGCCGTCTTCGGCATCCTTTGAGCGCATCTGCACCAGCACCCCGTGCTCCTCGAGCGGAAGCACCCACTCATCTTCATAATCATCATTGGTAGGGAACTCTATACGTCCCACGGCTTGTGCCCAAGATTGCATCTGAGAGAACCCCAATGCGGCAAGAGCCAAAACAATACGCAGTTTCATTTTATCACGCTTTTATAGTTTAACAAATGCAAAGTTATATTTTTTTAAAGGGGGGTAATAAAAAACGAAATATTTTTTGAAATCAAGCTAAAAAAGCACGTTTTTCACACAAAAACCCTTGTTTTCGTTACCATTCGCGCGAGCCGCATCGCCGATAATCCACCCCGAAAAAACTACACGGCATCTCGTGAAAAACTCCGGGCCATGAAATTTAAATTAGATGCGGCGGAATTTAAATTCCGGGCCTTGGAGTTTTTCACGAGATGCGTTGGAATTTTTGCGCCATGCAATGCGCCGTAAACAGTGTCGGCACAGCCTTTTTCAAACCGCCCGCAAAATCATACAAACCTGTCAACAAATCAGCACAAATCTTTTATACCTTTAAATATAAGCCCAAAAACAGAAAACAAAACCGTAAGTCATCAGAATTTTATAACTTTGCGGTGCGTAATGTGCGCACTCCCCAACAGGAGAACCTATTCAGAAACAAAGTTATCGATTATGAATAAGAAAAAAATCCAGTTCAGTCTCGTTTACCGCGACATGTTTCAATCGTCGGGCAAATATCAGCCGCGCAAGGACCAGCTTGAGCGCGTTGCCCCGGCAATAATAAAAATGGGCTGCTTTTCCCGTGTGGAAACCAACGGCGGCGCTTTTGAGCAAGTCAACCTGCTTTATGGCGAAAACCCCAACAAAGCCGTTAGAGCCTTTACAAAACCGTTCAACGAAGTAGGCATCAAAACCCATATGCTCGACCGCGGACTCAATGCCCTGCGCATGTTCCCCGTTCCGGCCGACGTGAGAAAACTGATGTACAAGGTGAAACACGCTCAAGGCGTTGACATTCCCCGTATATTCTGCGGACTCAACGACGTGCGCAACATCATTCCGAGCATACACTATGCACTCGACGCAGGAATGACCCCGCAAGCCACACTCTGCATCACAAACTCACCAATCCACACCGCAGAATATTACAGCGCCGTTGCCGACAAACTGATAGCCGAGGGAGCACCCGAAATATGCCTCAAAGACATGGCGGGAGTGGGACAACCGGCCATGCTCGGCAAACTCTGTGCAATGATCAAGGCAAAACATCCCGACATCATCATACAATATCACAGCCACACCGGACCTGGTCTCGCCATGGCCTCAGTGCTGGAAGTTTGCAAGAACGGCGCCGACATTATCGACACAGCTGTTGAACCTCTTTCCTGGGGAAAAGGACACCCCGACATAATTTCGGTGCAGAGCATGCTGAAACATTACGGTTTCGAGGTAGCTGATATCGATATGGACGCTTACATGGAAGTGCGCAAGCTTACCCAGGAATTTATCGACGATTTCCTTGGATATTTCATGAACAAGCAAAATCGTTTGGAGAGTTCTCTTTTGCTCGGCTGCGGACTTCCCGGCGGCATGATGGGCTCGATGATGGCCGACCTCAAAGGCGTGCAAAGCGCTATCAACCACAATCGCGAAGCAAAGGGCGAAAAACCATACAGCGAGGACGAACTTCTCGTGCGCCTCTTCAATGAAGTGGCTTATGTATGGCCTCGCGTGGGCTATCCCCCACTCGTTACGCCTTTCAGCCAATATGTGAAGAACATCGCCCTTATGAATCTGCTCTGCGAGAGTATGGGGAAACCCCGCTACTCGATGATGGACGACAGCATCTGGGGAATGATTCTCGGCAAGAGCGGAAAACTGCCCGGCGAGGTAGCTCCCGAACTTATCGAGCTTGCAAAGGAAAAAGGCCTCGAATTTACTACTGCCGATCCCCAAGGAAATTATCCCGACGACCTTGCACGTTTCCAGAAAGAGATGAAGGAAAACGGCTGGGACGAGGGCGAAGACCAGGAAGAACTCTTTGAGTTCGCAATGCACGAGTCGCAGTATCGCGACTATAAGAGCGGCGCGGCAAAGAAACGCTTCCTCGAAGATCTGCAAAAGGCAAAAGACGCTGCCAACGGCGCAGGACTCACCGCAGAACAGATTTCCGAACTCAAACATCAGAAAGCCGACCCAATCGTGGCTAGAGAAAACGGAAAACTGCTGTGGGAAGTGCAAGGCGACGGCGAAGCGCAAAAAGCTATCGAGCCTTTCATCGGACAGAAATACAACGACGGCGACGCGTTCTGCTTTATCGAGAACACCCACGGCCAGATTTCGGAAATTCCGGCAAACATGGGCGGCCGTCTCGTGGAGATCTGCGTAAAACAAGGCGCAAACGTAAACCGCGGCGACGTTATTGGATACATCGAAAGAGTATAAGCGCAACGCATATACCGCAATACAATCACGGGGTTGGAACTCATGAGTTCCAACCCCGTAGTTTTTCCCACGCAACCCCACATTGCGCAACAGAGCTGCGCTTTATTCCCCCTAAAACACGCATCTGAGGAAACCAAAACGGAAGAAAAAAAAACGGCGGTCCCTTCCCCGTTTTTACGACACCGCATCTCGTGAAAAACTCCGGGCCATGAAATTTAAATTAGATGCGTCGGAATTTAAATTCCGACGCATCTCGTAAAACACGAAATGCGGCGAAGTTTTTGCAACATGCAACGCGCTGAAAACCACAACCTATCAAAACTTCACGAAAACGCCTTCCGGGCACACAAAAACGGGCATGAAATATCCGTGAACTATTGCTTTTTCGTATTTTTGCCAAAGTTTAAGCATCAAATCAATTATTTAACAAATGAAACTCTTCCACAGATTCCGTTCGCTGCTTTTCATTGCGGCGGCAGTGCTTGCAGTGGCATCTTTCTCGGCATGCGGGGACTCCGACAACGGAGGCAGCAGCAACGATGACAACAGCGGATATGACAAAAACACGTACTATGCCTTGGAAGATACCGCAAACGGTTGGGACTACGGCATGTATTACAACGGAAAAGTGATACTCGTTCACGCAGATACCATGCGCGGCACGTGTTTGGGCTATCTCAACGAAATGAAATCGGAGAGCGAATACGGAGTGTGCATCGAAATCAATGAGGGTGGCGATATAGTTTCTTTCGGAACTCCCAACAAACTGGCCAGTGTGGTAGAAAAAGACAACAAGACCTATCTTTGCACCGCAGACAACAATGGCGGCGTTGCGTTTGCCGAAGTGGAATTAGACGAGAAAGCCACCAAGGAAACCAGAGCTGCGTCGGAATCCGACAAATTTTTGTGGAAAAACAAAAAGGAAATACTAAAATTCTTTTTCAACAAGACAATCGACATCGCCGACGACGCTATAAAGAAAAAATGGGGGACGAAAGTTTTCGAACCTTTCAAAAAAGCCTACAACAATCTGGCAAAAGCTGCAAATTTCACGAAGATGTTGAGAAATGGAGAGTGGACGCAGGCAAGTCTTACCGTGTTGAAAACTGGAATATCAGCCCAATTCAAAGAAATGGCAAATCCCGTTTTGCAAGGCATTGACCTTCTTTCTTACGAATACAAGGAATACAAGGAATGTATGCACTATGTTTTCTACGGCGAGACATTCTGCGAAATCACCAACGTAGTGAAACGTTCCGACGACGCATACGAGGTAACCGTAACGATAGCAAATTCATACACTATCCCACAAGAGCACCGCGAAACCGTAGTAGCCGCCGACGGCAGCGAGAAAATGACGTATGTAAAGAACGAAGTTTATTGCGGGGTGCTGGCACGCAAGGGCTATGAGCCGGAATATCAATATTGCGACACACGCTCTGGAGAAATTCTCGTAAAACAAACCGCCGGTAACCAAGAACAGACGTTCGTAATCTATGCCGACGAAGACTATACGCTGCTCCGTCCGTTTCTTATGGTAGATCTCGACCTCACCAACAAACCAAATATGAAATATTTGCTTCAACATATAAAATATGGCGAAAGCATTCCTCTCATTACGGCAGATGTTGACTACACTTACGAACTTGAATATTGCGGCAGCGATTCCAGGTGGAACAAGGAGGGACAACTGGAAAGTGGCGGCGGCTTAAATTTTTCCTTGAAGTTCAATGCCACGTGCAATTCCTTGAACAACAAATATATTACCGCAGTAAAAGATTGGGGAGTGGTGTTGTACAAAGACGAAAAACAGGAACGTTTTATTTCTTTGATGGGGGAAAACGACAACCAGTCAGGCATCGGGCAAATGACATCGGAATCCACGCAAACATTCTCCTTTGGAAAAGACGAACTCGACATCAACCGCGCAACTTATACCGCAAAGCCGAAAAACTATTACATTGCGCCTTATGTGGAATACTCCAGAGATTTCAACACCGGGGAACGTAGAATAGTTATTGGGAAGCTTGAGCCGTTTGCGCCCAAATACATTCAGAAGCCCGCAGCGGAATTTACAGGTGCCGAGTATTCCAATACATACGACACCCATAGAACGGTTATCAGCCATTATTACGATGAATTTCTCCAAGCTTATAAAGAAACATATGTAAGTGTACTTTATAGTGTAAACTATGGATATTTCAATATAAACGGTACCCTTTTTGTCGACTCTGCATTTGTAAGAAAATCGGGCAGCGGTTGGGACCAATACTCTTTTGGCGTAAAAAACGGATATGACAAACGGGAAAGAGTTCCTTTGACGAAAATAAGCGATGGTGCGGGGTATGAAAATTTCACTTTCTACTTCCAGGCAGACAGTGCTTCGGCAAAGCCACGCTACCTGACATTGGAACTGTGGAGCGGCGGCTCGTGCACCTCAAGCAAGAACAAACTCGTGTATAAGCCTCTTACGCAAGACAACTGGGGGGCGAACGTTTACCACATATATGGTTTCAGTCTCGAGAAAGAGTGAAAAGCCATCGCAAAAACCAATGTTGCAAAACGCATTATCCACCCCGAAAAAACCACACGGCATCTCAGAAAAACTCCGGGCCACCAAATTTAAATTCCGACGCATCTAATTTAAATTAGATGCGTCGGAGTTTTTTACGATGTCTGATGTAGGAAAAAATGGGTGGCGAGGCGGTTTTTGCGCGTCAAATTTAGCTTTACCAAGTAAGCACACGAGAGTCGAAAGATGCCGTTGGGCTTTCAGAAAACAAAGCGTCATACTCATTATATATAGGCATATAAGCCTGATATGGGCAAACAAAAATTCCGCAAGCCATAAAGCCTGCGGAATTTCCGTCTATATCCAGCCGCGATGCGCTGCTGTTTTTCTCAGTTTGCTATCATTATTGTCGTGCTGCTATAGCTTATGCGGTAACGCTCGAGTTTTTTTCCCTTGTTGCCGCTCACCACCGCTCCCTCGTTGTTCAGGTCGTAGGTTCTGCTGCATCGTGAGCACGACACGCGTCCTCCGCTTTCGAGGCTCATATTCTTGGCAATCATATCTTCGTGATAGCAATTCGGGCAAGCCAAGTCGTAACACACCACAGGGTAGTCGCCTGTCCCGAGTTCGGTCTGCGATGAACGTCCTACCACAAAACCGCCAATACATATATATGTCTTGTACGCCGCGAACGCATCTCGGTTAACCGTCAAAGAGTTGTCAAGCGAACGAAAATAGTAGTGGTTTGCATCAGCCGTGATGGTGCAGAAAAGTCCATACGATGTGAGCGCGCTGTTGAGCGGCGCAATGGTGTTGATGGGCGAAAGGGAGAACGACGCGCGGTATTTGGAATATTTTGATTCCACCGTATCGCTGTCGCAAGCCGTTGCCATCACCGCAAATACTGCCGTGAGCACTATTGCAAGCCATTTCATTCTTCCGCCGCGCATATCACTTTTCTGCAAGAAGTTTCTCCACAGCCTCGTCAACGCGTGCAAAATGGAATTCGTCGAGAGTGGCGTTCATAAGGTCGGCTATCTTGTCGTTGCAAAGGTTGCCGATGCTGCCCTCGTGCGTATGGTGGATATTGGTATCGGGCTTAAACTCGCCAGCCTCGATTTCCAGTCCCACTTGCTTGTATGCCTCGCGGAACGGTGTGCCTGCAATTACGCGGCGGTTCACTTCTTCTACAGAGAATATCGGACCGTAGAGCGGATTGTCGAGTATGTGTTCGTTCACCTCGGTACGCTCCACGATATATGTGGTCATTCGTATGCAGTCGATGAGTTCTTCAAACGCCGGCATGAACACTTCCTTTATAATTTGAAGGTCGCGCGAGTAGCCGCAAATGAGGTTGTTCATAATAGCCGTGATCTGCGACGGCAGAGCCTGCAACTTGTTGCATTTCGCACGTATCAGTTCAAACACGTCGGGGTTCTTCTTGTGCGGCATAATGCTTGAGCCCGTTGTACACTCGGCTGGAAGATGAATAAAACCAAAGTTCTGCGAATTGAACATGCATGCGTCAAACGCCAACTTGGCCAGCGTTCCTGCAATACCGGCAATGGCAAAGGCAATGGTGCGTTCAGTTTTTCCGCGGCCCATTTGTGCGTAAACCACATTGTAGTCCATTGATTCGAAACCAAGGAGAGCGGTGGTCATGGTGCGGTTGAGCGGGAACGACGAGCCATATCCGGCAGCCGAGCCCAGGGGGTTGCGGTTTGTTACGCGCCATGCGGCGAGCAGCATCTGCATATCGTCGGCAAGACTCTCGGCATAGGCCCCAAACCAAAGCCCGAAACTGCTCGGCATGGCTATCTGCGTGTGGGTATATCCCGGCATGAGCACATTTTTGTACTTCTCGCTCTGCTTTTGCAGTTCGTCAAAAAGTTTTTTGCACTCGTTGGCGATATGATGTATGCCGTCGCGGGCGTAAAGTTTCAGGTCAACCAACACTTGGTCGTTTCTCGAACGTCCGCTGTGGATTTTCTTTCCTGCGTCGCCAAGCTTGCGCGTGAGCATAAGCTCCACCTGCGAATGCACGTCCTCTACCCCGTCTTCGATAACGAACTTTCCGCTTTCGGCAAGGCGGTAGATATTTTTCAGTTCCCTAAGAAGCACCTCAAGTTCAGATGCCGTGAGCAGGTTGATGCTTTGCAGCATCGTGATATGCGCCATGGAGCCGAGCACATCGTAGGGGGCAAGAAACACATCGAGTTCGCGGTCTTTTCCAACCGTGAATTTCTCGATTTCCTTGTTAAGCTCCACGTTTTTCTGCCAAAGTTTGTTTGCCATATTTCAATCAGATTTTATCGTAAGGCAAAGCGGCAAGCATGTCGGCCATCTTGTCCACACCAGGTGCCACATATTTGTCGGCCATTGCCTTAATAAAGAAATTAACTTCCACACCGCACGTAACTTTCATCTTGCAGCTACCCGAAGATTCGGGAAGAAGTTGAATCCAAACGTTAGATTTCACAGGAAGACCCAACACGTCGATTTTTACAAGCTTGGGCTCTTCACGTTCCACGATGCCGAGCGTAACCTTTCCCGCCATGGGCGCTTCGAAAGCCACGCTGTCGGCAGAGAATTCGATGTTTTTCAGCGTTTCTTCGATCTTAGCCGTTTTTTCTTCGCCAAACTGCGCAGCCAATGCGGCACGTTTCTCCGCATCGTCGAATACGGTGCGCAGTTTTCCGAGATTCGACAAATCAGAAAGCACCGAATATACTTTTACATCGGAATAAGCGAGATGTTTAACCTCGCTCTCGTATTTTTTGAGGCTCATTCTTTAAACTAAATTACTTGCCGGTCCAATTGGCAGGGTCCTTGCGCCAAGAATCTAGGAGCTGCATGTCGGCTTCCTTGATGTAGCCCTCTTGGATTGCGGTCTTGACCACCGCTTCGTAGTTGGTAATCGTAGTAAGCTCCACATTGGCATCAGCAAAAGCCTTGGCAGCCACATCAAAGCCGTAGGTGTATGACGCAACCATGCCCACAACTTCACAACCGGCGGCTCTAACAGCCTCGACAGCCTTCAAAGAACTTGCTCCGGTTGATATAAGATCTTCCACAACCACTACTTTTTTGCCCTTTTCAAGATCTCCTTCAATTAAATTGCCCAATCCGTGGTCCTTTGCTTTGGCGCGAACGTAAACAAAAGGCAAACCGAGTTCATCGGCTACGAGTGCGCCCTGCGCAATAGCACCGGTGGCAACACCAGCAACCACTTCGGCTTCGGGATATTTCTCGGCAACGATACGGCTCAGCTCGAGTTTTACAAACGCACGGAGCGAAGGATAGGAAAGTGCCTTGCGGTTGTCGCAATAAAAGGGCGATTTCCAACCAGAAGCCCATGTAAACGGCTCGGAAGGCTGAAGTTTGATTGCTTTAATCTTCAAAAGTTTCTCTGCGAGAATGTTATCTGTGTTAGGCATGATTTTATATATACTTAAAAGTTTATCGTTGTTTTTGTTTCAGCTATGATATCCGTGCAAGCGGTGAAACGTTCGCGTGTAGTATATCTTGTGGGAAAGTTTATACACCGGATAGGCTACCAGAAGCCCTGCAATTGCATCTATGGCGTAGTGGGCGTGGATATAAACTGTGGCAAAACACAAGAGCACGTAGAACGGCAGCATGATAAGGAACATGCGCTTTTTCTTGTCGGCTTTCCACGCCAATATCATTATTATAGTACTGATTCCGACGTGCGAACTCGGAAATGCAGCCGTTGGACGTTCCCCGCTTTCCTGTGCCTTTTCCACGAGAAACTGAAACAATCCTCCGCCCTCGGGAGGTGCTATCATTTCAAAATGGTCGCGGAAATAAAGACCTACCTCGGGAAACACGCCCGACCGCACGGCGTTCATACCTATTGCGTTGTAGTAGAACTGCGGACCGGCTACCGGCAGGAACATAAACACTATGTAAAAAATGAAAAACGAACAAAGTATGATGAAAGCCGTTTTCTCGAAAAGCAGATACCTACGGAAAAATGTCCAAAGCACCAAAGCGAAAATCATGGGGTAGTAAGAGAAATATCCCAAGTTGAACAATTCGCACCACACCGCGCCCGGCATCGCTTCGCTAAACTTCAGCGCGGGCTGGAAGCCAAATAAAAATTGGTCGATATTGGCAAAAACATGATCGAAGTTGCCGAAGATTCTACAGAAAAGGTATGTTTCAGGATACCAAACGGCAAGCATTCCAAGTTGAAGCGCTGTGCGCAAAAAGAAAGTGAGATGACACGGGCGTTTGCGGTATACAAACATTAGCAGAAGCATTACCAGCAAATAGCCAACCCTTGTGAGCATCATTTCACCAAGTGTAGGCATTTCTTTCCAAAATATCAATGCCACTACAGCTGTAAAAATAGCGTATATAAGCCCTATCTTTTCAATTCCGAGCAATCCCGGACGACATCGTTTGCGTTTCAGCAGTGAAATCATATCCAATTGTTTTTTCTGTACCAGTCCACCGTTTCCTCCACACCGCGTTTCAAATCATATTCAGGGCGAAAGCCGAGGTCTTCAATGGCTTCGGTTATGTCGCATTGCCAGTTGCGCTGTTTCATAATCTTGTATTTGTCGAGATTAAGCGTCGGAGTATTTCCGGTGGCGTTTGAAATCAGTTCTTCCACGGCGCAAACCAATCGCAGCAGCCATATCGGTGCTTTGATATGGAACACTTTTTTAACGCCCATCGACTTCTGCAAAAAATCACTGAATGCGCGGCTTTCATAGGTGCGTCCGTCGCTGAGCATATAGGTTTTGTGTACCACGCCCTTGTTTATAGCGGCAAACACGGCGTTCACCAAATCTTTTACATATATAAATGTTATTTCCTGCGGCTTGAATCCTACCGAAAAGTCCACATGTTGTTTTATCGATTTCGCCATAAGGAAATAATCTTTCTCTCTTGGTCCATACACCCCCGTAGGACGGAAAATCACCCAAGGTATCTCTTTTATAGTATGTAGGTAATTTTCTGCCGCAGCCTTGCTCAATCCGTAAGCGGTATTGGGCACAGGCATATCTCCGGCGGTCATAGGTTCATACACCACGCTTTGCAACTCTCCGCTACAGCCTTTCGAATTGAACGGATCGGGCGCAGGGTGCGAGCCAACGGGTGTTTCCTTAATATCTCCCAACACACTGAGCGAACTAAGGTAGATAAATTGATTTGGAACGGCATCTGCATCTCTTAGAGCCGACACAAGGCGCCGCGTACCGTCATAGTTTACGCGGAAAAACATGCTGCGCCATCTGCTCTTGGTTATCCCGGCTGCGTGAACTATTACATCCCACGCTCCAAAGTCTCTGCGGGCATTGCAGAACGCTTTTTGCATCGACTGCTCGTCGTTGAAATCAAGATTGATGAAGTGCAGGCGCGAATCGTCCAGATATCGGCGGCTACTCGACGGCCTCACTCCCGCCCAAACTTCCATGCCGGCCGAAAGAGCACGCTCCACGAGAAAACTTCCTATGAACCCGCTCGCACCTGTTATGAGAATTTTCATCTACCCTTAGTTTATTCTGTGTTTCAATTTGCAAAGGTAGCGAATTTGTTTGAAGTTTTCACGTTTATTCCCAATCTGATACATCTTATATAAGGGAAAGTCTATTCTTTATACCATAAACGGGAATATCGGCCCAAGCAAAAGGACACGAAAATATTGAAAAAACGTGAACAATCCGGCAACAAACGCATAACAAATCCATTGTTTTTGTTGTAACCTTGGGAAAATGTGCCGAAAATGCGCTAAGAATCACGTATCTTTGCACGCGAATAAATTAAGAAGGTTGATTTTCCTTCTATCCGCCCAACTTCAAAGAAGGTGAAGAATAAAATAACTACACTTGTTCTTGCAATTCTGCTGGCTGCCCCTCGCGTGGTGGCTCAGTATGCTTGGCAGTATGATGCTGTCCCGGGAAAATTGGATTTGGGCAAGGGAATTCATTACAAGGCGGAAACTCAGGGCTCTTTCTCGAAAGACAAAACTCCCTTGTGGCTGAATGCCAACAAGCACGGGCTGTCTTCGCTCGACGAGACCAACGGTTATTTGCGCGCCTCCGCCATTCGTCCGCTTCAAAACGACTCTGCGCGCCGCTGGGGCGTAGGTTACGGGATTGATATGGCCGCAGCGTTTAATTATACCAGCAGCGTGGTGGTGCAGCAGGCTTTCGTGGAAGGGCGCTGGCTTCACGGCACACTTTCTGTCGGTGCAAAGGAAACGCCAATGGAGTTAAAAAACAACCGGCTAAGCAGCGGTTCTCAAACATTGGGCATCAATGCGCGCCCGGTGCCGCAGATACGGTTGGCTTTGCCCCAATATTGGACGATTCCCGCCTTAGGGCGTTGGTTTCATATAAAAGGACACATTGCCTACGGCCTTATGACCGACGACAACTGGCAACATTCTTTCACCAACCGCCAAGCAAGATACGCCGACAACGTGCTTTATCACAGCAAGGCGGGTTATCTGAAAATCGGAAGTGAGGACCGCTACATTCCATGGTCCTTGGAATTGGGACTGGAACTGGCCACGCAATTCGGAGGTACGTCTTATGTGTCCGACGGCAAGGGCGGAATGCGCGTGATAAGGAACGACAAAGGATTCAAAAGCTTTTGGCACGCTTTTATACCGGGCGGAAGCGACAAGACAAGCGAGGGAACTGTCTACCGCAACAAAGAGGGGAACGTTTTGGGCAGTTGGCTTGCCCGCATCAACTACGACGGCGACAATTTCGGCCTGCATTTTTACGTTGACAAGTATTGCGAAGATCTTTCCTCGATGTTTCAGATTGACTACGACGGTTATGGCGAAGGCACCGAGTGGAACAAGAAAAAGAACACCCGTTTCTTTTTCTACGACCTCAAAGACTGGATGCTTGGCGCGGAACTTAATTTAAAATACGGCACATGGCTGAGAAATGTGGTCGTAGAATATCTTTACACCAAGTATCAGAGCGGCCCCGTATACCATGACCACACATCGGGGCGCAGCGATCATTTGGGCGGGCGCGACGATTATTACAACCACTACCTTTATCCGGGTTGGCAACATTGGGGACAGGCAATCGGCAACCCTCTCTACCGTTCGCCCATCTACAACAGCGACGGCACCATAGGTTTTGCCGACAACCGCTTCCTGGCTTTTCATCTCGGCTTCGACGGTCAGCCCACCGAGAAGCTCGACTATCGTGTGTTGGCTTCATATCAAGAAGGGCTCGGCACTTATGTTACTCCCTACACCAGGAAACATCACAACGTAAGCTTTATGATAGAGGCAGGATATCGCTTGCCGAAAGAATGGAATGTGCGCGGCGCCTACGGCATGGACTTCGGACACATTCTTGGGTCAAATGCAGGATTTCAGATCACCGTTTCAAAATCAGGAGTATTCAATTTATGAAAAAAGCATTTCTGTTACTGTCCGTCTGCCTCGCCCTGATGTTTGTAGCCTCGTGCGGCGACCTCTTGGAAACCTCCGACAACGGCAAACTCGACGGCTATTGGCAACTGGCGAGAATTGACACGCTCGAAAACGGAGCGTCGGCCAGCATGACAGAAAGCAAGGTGTTTTGGGGAGTGCAGGGAAGTTTTTTCACGATGCTCGACACTCATCAATCTCCGTCCTATGGCTACATGTTCCGCTTCAAGCATACGGGCGACTCGCTCTTTCTCTACGACGGCAGGGCGAACAATCGCGAAGTTTCCGACTCTTTGCTTACAAACGTTGACGTATTGCGCCCGCTCGGGGTGAACTTTCTGATGGAACATTTCTGCGTGGAGCAACTCTCAAGCAGCCGCATGGTTTTGCGCGACGAGATGTTGAGGCTGCATTTCCGCAAATTTTAATTCTGGGGTAAGTTTTTACAGAAACGGGCTTGGTTTTCTATTCCACAAACCAAGCCGCCGGAAAATCCATTCCAAGTTTTTTTCATCGCATCACAAGCCAATTTTCCACGGCTTGCAATCATGTTTTTTCCTACATGCGTTGTCGCAAAAACTCCGCCGCATCTAATTTAAATTAGATGCGGCGGAATTTAAATTATGTCTGACCTCGTAAAACGCGCTACGTGAGCAATTTACCGCCAGAGCATATTTTGAATGTAATTAGTTGCCTATAAGATTGTTGAAGCAGCTACTTTTAAGATATTGTATCCCTTGAAAATTCTCGGCTTTCGCGAGGAGGAAAAACCTAATGCCTTGCCCCTGCCTCGGCAACGGTTCAGAACTTTTTTCCGAACACTATGCTTATGAAAGTCATGAAGAGAATCTTAGCGTCAAACCACCAACTGCGGTTTTTAAGGTAGTAAAGGTCGAGTTCAAGGCGTTTGAGCATCTTTTCCATTGTATCCGTGTATCCGTTATAGAGAGTGGCATACGATGTAACGCCCGGACGAATTTGGTAAAGGTTCTGATAACGCGGGTCGTGCTGAATGATTTGCTTGATATAGTATTCACGCTCGGGACGCGGGCCCACAAAAGCCATGTCGCCTATAAGCACATTATATAGCTGGGGCAACTCGTCGAGATGATGGTTCCTGAGAAATCGCCCCACCCTTGTAAGACGGTTGTCGTCCTCGTTGGCAGTGAGTTGCGGCCCTTTACACTCGGCGTCAGTGCGCATGCTGCGGAATTTGTAGATAAAAAACGGGCGGCCGTGAAGACCTATTCGTTCTTGCTTGTATATAGCAGGGCCTCCGTCCTCGCGTTTTACGAGGATATAGCATATAAGGAAAAGCGGAGAGAATACTATGAGGCAGAAAAGCGCGATGCAAAAATCAACACAGCGTTTGAAATCGCGCCCGGCCTCTGTCATTCCGTCTTCAACATAGTCTTCTCTGCTGAGCAGGGATATTGATTGCAGATATTCTGAGGAATGGTTAGTTATCATACGTTTCGTTCTCATTGGTTACTATGATAACGAAACGCCACGCGGTTTTATTATACTCTGTTCACATTATTTTCAACTTTTCCGCCACATTTTTCCCACTGCAAGCCAGCCCGGCACCAATCTCAGCGCCGCCAAACGTTCTTTTTCCCAAACCGTTACGCCCAAAAGCCTGCGCGTCGGCACAGCATCGCATTTCTGCGCGAAAAAAAGCGTTGCAGATTAAACAAAACAAGGGAAAAATAAAACAATACCGGACGGCGCGGCTCAGAAAATCTTTCCAAAAATGATATTGATGAATGTCTTCACCAATATCTTGGCATCAAACCACCAGCTGCGGTGTTCCAGATAAAATAGGTCAAGGTCCAGACGTTTTAGCATCTTTTCCATCGTATCGGTATAGCCGTTATAAAGCGTGGCATACGACGTAACGCCCGGCCTAATCTGATAAAGATAAATGTAACGCGGATCGTGCTTCACTATTTGCTTGATATAAAATTCCCGCTCGGGACGAGGGCCGATAAAAGCCATATCTCCTTTCACCACGTTCCATAGCTGTGGCAATTCGTCGAGATGGTGGTCGCGCAGGAAGCGTCCGATTTTTGTCATGCGGCTGTCTTTTTCGTGCCCGAAGAGTTGCGGTCCGTCTTTCTCGGCATCTACGCGCATGCTGCGGAACTTGTAAATCATGAACGGGCGTCCGAATCTTCCTATTCTCTCTTGCCGGAAAATTGCCGCGCCTCCGTCTTCGCGCTTCACGAGTATGTAGCAAATCAGGAACAGGGGCGAGAAAACCACGAGGCACACCAATGCCACCCAGAAGTCGACAAATCGCTTTGTGATGCGTTCCATTTCGTTCATTCCGTCGGGAATGAAACGCGGATTGTTGACATCGTCGTTCCACTTTACGTAGGGCGGAATATATCTTTCCTTTTGCTCCATGTTTTCTTTGATGTTTTTAGAATTGTAGGCGGGGGCGGTCAGCTGTTAAGGTATTTGTGGCTGTCCCAGCGGGTCTTCAGTCGTTTGAAGATGTAGTTTGGCATGAAGACAAGGCAGAATTTCAGCACCGACTTGGGTTTGGAATATCCGAGCACCTGTTCGTAGATTGCGAGGTTGTATTTCACGAGCGACATCTTGTTTCTCGAAACCGATCCCTTCCTTACCATATAAAGTGTAAGCGGTTCTTTCAATCCCATAGCCAGTTTGCAATCGTGCAGAATGCATAGTGTGAGTCCCCAGTCCTGACGTTTTCGGAGCAGGGGCATATAATATTTTTTGCCGAGCCGTTTTGTATCGTATATGGCGGTAGAGAGTCCGATTTTGTTGTCTTTCTGCAATTTTTCGAAGGTCATACGTTCGGGCGCAATCACGATGGCCTCTTTTTCACCTGTGGATTTAACGCGCAGATAAGAGGTGTAGGAAAGCCCCACATGGTTTTCTTCCATGAAACGTATCTGTTTCTCCAGTTTTTGG
This sequence comes from Christensenellaceae bacterium Phil1, assembly GCA_963626585.1. Taxonomy (GTDB): domain Bacteria; phylum Bacteroidota; class Bacteroidia; order Bacteroidales; family Bacteroidaceae; genus UBA6398. Next base: position 43,793 of record CAVFYC010000001.1, read on the forward strand.
GCGTCCCAGCAATCATCGCTGTCGCAGAAGGCAATATAGCGTCCGCGCGCCTCACGAATGGAGTTGTTGCGGGCGCTTCCGGGACCGAGATTCTCTTTCTTGAAGAACACTCTGATTCGGCTGTCTTGCCGTGCCATTTCGCTTAGAAGGCGCAGAGTGGCCGGATCGGTCGAACCGTCGTCGGTTACCAAGAGTTCCAGGTTGCTGTAAGTCTGGCAAAGAATACTCCCTATACTCTCGGCGGCACTTTCACCGCTGTTGTATGTGGACATTATTACAGATACCAGTTCTCCCATTTCTTAGTCATGTACAATTAAAACAAAGTTCATACAATGGTATTAACGTCTAAAAAATGCTAATATTACCTTATCGGCAAAATTAATTTGGGCAAAAATTTCGGGCAACAAACCGAGCACATCTCCGAAGCCTCACTAACTTGGTGATACTCGTAGTATTACGTCCTTTGTCAGGCAAAAGCGAACGGCACTCAAAATGTTGCAAAAACTCCGGGCCACCAAATTTAAATTCCGGGCCATGTAATTTAAATTAGATGCGGCGGAGTTTTTACGAGATGCGACGTTGTAAATTTCACAAGCCACAAGCCTTTTTTCCGGGGCTTTCTGCGCATGAAATCCACCCGCAAACGGGGAATATTTTGCAAACCCCAAATTAATCTTGCCCCATTCTTTATTTTTTTCTTGAAATACCCTTAACTTTGTATTCAAGAGAAACAGGATATCAATGAAGAAGAAGCATTTCTTGATAGTGGCGGCTTTTCTGATGCTTGCCGGCGGCTTTTCGGTGGTCATCACCAACCAGGTTTCGGCGCGCCATACAGACGACACGCCCGCCTACCGTTTGGTGTTCAGCGACGAGTTTGATTTGCCCGACGGTTCTCAGCCCGACTCCACGAAATGGAGCAGGTGTCAAAGATACAGCAGCACGTGGAACAGATGGGTAAGCGATTCACGAGATGTGGTGTACATTAAAAACGGAAAGCTTGTATGCCGCGCCATTCCCAATACCAAGGCAAAAACCGACACAGCAAGCATGCTCACCGGGGCAGTTTGGACAAAAGACAAGTATTCGTTCAAATACGGCAAGCTATTGGTGAGAATGAAAACCAATGTGATTGACGGCAATTTCCCTGCGGCGTGGCTCGGAAGGCAACGCAAAGCCGGACAGAACGCTCCCTATGGCGAAATCGACGTGGTGGAAATGTTTGGCAACCGCAAAGAATCGTGCCACAACATTCATACGCAGCTCACGATAGACAACCCGAAACACGGACTCCGCAACAGTTTCCGCCACGAGATAGACGTTACCAAATGGCACGTATACGGCATAGAATGGACGCCGACTTACGTGAAATGGACGGTGGACGACGAAGAAGTGGGGGCTTACTATAAATCGGACGACAAGACACTGCTGAAAAATAACCAGTGGACTTTCGACGACAACTTCTACATTCTCTTGAACCAAAGCGTAGGCAACGGCGAAAGGGCTGACATGAAGCCCCAAAAGCGCAAAGTTTACGAAACAAGGTTCGACTGGATAAAAGTGTATCAGAAACAATAGTGACAGAAAGCATAAAAAACATACTGGCAGCCATACTTGTGCATTTCCCAACTACGGTGGTGCGCATCAGATATGCATTAAGGTTCAAACGTTTCCCAGATCTAAGACAACCACAAGACCTCAATGAAAAAATACTGTACCAGAAGCTCTACACAGATACCACTCTGTGGAGCACTCTGGCAGACAAAGTGAGGGTGAAAGACTATGTCAAGGAATGCGGGCTCGGGGATATCCTCGTAAAGACGTATGCCGTTTGGAACGATGCCGCACAGATAGATTTCGACAAGCTACCCGATTCGTTCATGCTCAAATCGAACAACGGCGACGGCAAAGGCACGAATTTCCCTGTATGCAACAAGAAAAACCTCTCGGCGCAAGACGTTCAAGCCTTAAAGGACAAGGCCGAAAAATGGTTGAAGCAAAAAAACATAGGAGCGCTTTCGGCCGAGCCGCAATACCGGGGAATCAAGCCGCTTGTGCTTGCCGAAGAACTGCTGTCCGTTCCAAAAGGCGAGAAATCCATTGTAGACTACAAACTATGGTGTTTCAACGGCGAGCCATGCGTATTTCTTGTGGTTTCAAACAGAAAGAGCGGCGGCGAAGCCGAACTTGCGTGCTACGACTTGAATTGGAAAAACCGCTCAGACCTTTTGGTGGAAAACAATCACTACCATATTCGCAAAACCGAACTGCCCCGCCCCAAAGGATTGGAGACAATGGCAGAATACGCACGCATACTTGCAAAACCGTTCCCGCAAGTACGCGTGGATTTGTACAACATTGACGGCCGGATATACTTTGGAGAATTGACTTTCACCTCGCTGGGAGGAATGATGAACTATTTCACTCCCACAGCTCTCATGGAAATGGGAAAGAAAGTAGACCTCAACTACGGCAGATGACGCGGGCTTTTTGACAAACCACAGTAGAATTGTCGGGCACATCGTCTAAGACAATCGCCCCCGCACCTATGTTGACATTGTTTCCCACCTTGATTCCACCAAGAACAATGGCGCCGGCACCAATCGTTACATTGTCGCCAATTACCGGCACACCGCTTTTCTCAACTCCAATGGTAACGCAATGGTAAACGGTGCAGTTTCGCCCAATTCGGGCACCGCCGTTAATAATCGTGGAATAACTGTGAATTGGACAGAAGCCTTCGGCAATATGTCGGGACAACCTCATAGAACTTACCTTGGGCAGAAAAACATTAAGCAGATGGCCTATTCCGCCCAGGCGCATGTAGAAAAGATTACGGAATTCAGGCTCGTCTATCAGCACGCAGCACAACTTCCACGGCATTAAATCCCTCTCTTCTGCGACGCCGCGATATTGAGGACGGACCAAAATGTCTTTGTTTACCACAGCACGCCGATTCTTGTCGCACATATAACAAACTACGTGGGGCAAAACTCTGGGAATGTTTGCCAAAATCTTGAACTTATTCATTGTCGTTCTTAATAATCCTATTCAACAATTCCGCGTTCAGCACTTTTGCAGTGTCGTAAACCGATGCATTCTGTTGGCAATGCCGCGACATTTTTTCTACAACCTGCGGCGTGTTGACAAAATACTTCATCGCATCAACAAGAGAGTCTACATCTTCGCTTTTCACAATCATTCCGTTTTCTCCGTCGTGGATAATCTCTGTGTTGTAGCCCCATTGCGATGCGATAACAGGCGTGCCCGCAATCATAGCGTCTATCAATACGCCGGGAAACCCCTCACCTTTCCAGAAAGTAGGAAACAACATCGCAGAATAGCTTGCCAGCACATCGTAGTTGGATTTGTCTGCAAGATTAAGAAACCCTTTGTATTCTATATTTGCTATCCCGTTTACCGATTTGAGGAATCGTGTTTTATAGCTCTCGTCTATTTTTCCATAGAAATGCACCAGCAATTTTTCATCTCCGATTTCGTTGTTAATCTTCCTCACTGCATCAATGATTAGGTCGCAGCCTTTTTCAGGAATAATTCTTGACAAGAAAACAAACTTAAACCTCGGGGAAAGCGTTGCCGTCTTGGTTGGAATATATGATATCCTTTTGAAATTTGGAACGTAGATAACATTATCGTATCCCAATCGCTCCATGTTTTGTTTCATTGTAATGCTTTCTACAAGAAACCATTTTACAACTGAATAGCATTCTCTCTGTCTGACACCCATTCTTGAAATAAAGTTCGGGAGTATTCCGCCTACGACAAAGTAGATAAAACGAACTGAAGGGAACAAAAAACGCGAGACCTTTATTAGTTTATAGGAACTGACGGTGTTAAGTGAAATAATAACTTCCCCTTTACGAAATCGCCAAAGAAAAAAAACAACATTCAGCAACACAAACGGATTCTTTTTCCAATTGTTTGTGTTTACATGCCTGACAGACGAAAACATGTCGTTCAGCCTATCAAGAAGTTGGACATTCTTGGCGGATACTCCATTGGAAGTTTCCTTGAAGTCCCCGCAGTCTCCGATAAACAGGATTTTCTTCATCTCAAGGTCATTTGCAATTTTCCAAAGCTTTCCTTATAGCATCGAGCCAACCATGCCCGAAACGGTCGTCTGGCTCAACGTAATCCCCTTCGCCCCATTCGTTCCATGCTTTTAGGAAAAGTATTTTATGCTCCGGCGCTTTGTTTTTAATAAGTTCCAAAGCATTCTCTATAGTCTTCTGAAATTTTTCCGGCGTAGCGTTTATCAGCGGATTTGTGCCCTTGCCCGCCCTCGGAGTTCTGTCCCATTGCGGCAACAATGTGGGGTAAACATTTTCCCAAGCGTCCTCCTCAACATAATAGTGCTTCATGACATCACTGTAATCGCATATATTGGAAGTAGGAAGGACACTGTTTTTCGTAAGAAAGTAGAAAAGCATCTTTAGCTTCCCCTTGCAGATGGATTGAGCCCTTGACAAACCAGACGACAGCACGGCATCAAATCCCAAATCGAGGACAGATTTGTAATGTTCGGCCGCCTCGTCTGTAGTCCACAAGGAAACTTTATTGCCTTTTACGGAACGCCCGGACGAATTCACGGAATAGCCCACGAAATGTATGCCCGGCAAACCGTTTTCTAGGGCCATCTTTTGCCACAACGCTATAAACTTTTCCACGTCAGGTATCGCTTTGGGCTGATATATTGCAAAAAGAGGTTTGCCGTCCACTGTGATATATCTCTTGTCCTTGAAAGCCGGAAGCAAAGCGTTAAAGTGGGCAACATGGTCCTCCATCGAGTATTCCATCTTCATTATCATTGAATCTCGGTGGGTACTCTTGTCTTTCACCCATGTTTTATTTGTCCAGTCGTGGTTGGCCCAACAAATACAGAAAGGGAAATCAGGTTTGCCGCTTGCCAAGACTTCATTGAAAGGCCTTTCGAGCAATTGTTTCCCATTTCCAAACCAATAATGATAGTAGCAAAATCCTTCTATACCCGCCTCACGCGCCAAATCTGCCTGCTGCTGCCTCACTTCGGGCAAACGCAAATCATAAAAGCCGAGGTCGGCGGGAAGATGAGGCTGATAATGTCCTTTAAAAAGCGGTTTAGCCTTTACTACATTGTTCCATTCTGTAAATCCCTTGCCCCACCATTTATCATTCTCGGGAATAGGATGAAATTGCGGAAGATATAGAGCAATTATTCTTGGCTTCATTTTAATATTTCTCTTATAAGTTCATTTAGGTCTTGTTCTTGGCGGTCTGTAATCTCTTTTGCTCTCCGCTGTATCTCATTCTTTTTTACGGAAGGATTGTCGAGAACCAGTTTCATGGCCCGATATAAATCCGCAGGATAAAAAGGAGAAAAATATATACCAGCATCGCCGAGAACTTCCGGGATACTCGTTACATTGGAGCAGATGGCCGGAGTTCCGTTCACGGCTGCTTCTATTGGAGGATAGCCAAAACCTTCGAAGAATGACGGGAACAACAACGCCAAGGCATGCTTATAAGCATAATCCATATCTGCATCAGAAAGATAGTCGAGATCTATATGTGAATCATTGACTGATTTTCCGTATTTCAGCGTAAGCAATGTTACATCGTACTCTTCGCTTATCCGATTGAAAACCTTCATTACGATTGCAGGATTCTTATATACGCGATTGGCAGCAATCATAAAGAAATATCTTTTCCCACTTTCAATAAGTTGTTTTAAGTCTTTATTCTCTATAACGCAGGAACTTTTGGCAGTTCTCAGAGGCGAATAGCATACTTTGATATCTTTTTTTATCTCGGGGAAATAATACTTTAAGGCATTAGAAGAATAATTAGACACGGTATATGATTTTGTCTCTGCGGCAGCATACAGCGGAATTACGTCGCTATATCTTTTTCTTGCCAACCTTCCAAATCTGCCAGAGACAAGGTTTACTATTCGCTTCAAACGTTGCAATCGAGTTTGGCAATAAGGGTCTACTATGGAATAGTCTATCTTGTTGTCGCAACGCTCTATATCAAAGATATCATGAATGAACATGATTACCTTTGTTTTTATTCCTGCAAGATCAATACCCTCATAGAATTGGCCAAATGCAATAAAAAAGCAATCTATATTGTTCTGCGGTATAAAAGCACAGAGAGGTTTCTTTGCGACATCATATAGTTCTATATTATGTTCCTTGGCATAACCAAACAAGTTGTACTGTTGTGCAACACCTCGACGGGAATCATAAAGCCCGTATACCAACACGTTTTCGTCTTTCTTCGCAAATAAAGCGTCATACACTGCCTTTGTAAAACTCAGGGCGCCGCCAACACCGTAAGAATACTGAAAAGGCAACATATCTATTAATATTTTCTTTGTCATACTACAATTCTTTTAATTTTCTTGTACGCCCCACTGCCACGATATACAATGGTATGAAACGGCCAAACCACAACACAAACGCATCGACGCCAAAGATTAGGGTCATTACAATCATAGCAGCAAGCATGCGTCTGTAATCATCGTATTTTGCAAATGATAATCCGTAAAAAACAAACAGCAGCAACACGCCTACTATTCCAAAATCGTAGAAAAAGACCTTGTAGCCCGAATCTCCAAAATTCGAGTAATCATAGTCTCTGCCAAATATTATATCAGAGGAATCCAAAAAGGATTGGTACTCCATGTCAAAATTCTTGGAAACCCTATTGTTACCTGCCAGTTCTCCATCATCTATTTCCAATCGCAATATTATTAGGTTATGAAGCATATTATCTCCACCTTTGTAAACAAAAGAGCCACCCACAACTGCGCTTACAAGAATTATCACCGAAAGAAATTTCAAAACGATATTCTTGCGCTTTATCCACATGTTCAAAAAGATAATTGCCACAAGATAAGCGTAACCAGCGAGAGAGAAGGAAAATAAAAGTCCCAACAAGAGCGATATGTTGTACCAACGTTTCCATTTACCCCGTTGTGTCATCAGCAACAAAGCTGTTGTAGATCCTAGATATGTTGGTTCAAGAAAAATAGATTGGAAACGAGGTATGATCTCAAAAAGAGAACGGTCGTCGACCAAAAACAAAAAGTAATTGGAAAACGTGTAAAATCCATCGTTAAATACCAAATTTACATTGGGAAGAGGGAAACCTATAACGTATAGAAAAAAAACAGGATAGGATATTAGAAGAATTATTCCCAATGTCTTTGATAGCAATGTAGAGATGCGTTCAAGTCGCTGCCTATCATAACGAAAAATAAAGAACAAAGTCATCGCGCTGAAGATAGCGCTGATATACGCATTGATGTTTAGAGCATTTACCGTGCATTGATAGAATTCAAGTAGTATAAAAGCCGTTATCGGTAAAAGGAAATAAGATTCTGTAAATATAGGACGACATGATGTCTTAGACACAGAAAAACTTGCCAAAGCCAAGAAGAAAGATAATATAGGATAGTACGTATGAAGTGGTACCATAAACCATACGTTCATCGAACCAAAGAAAGCTATAAAAATAGACGCGATGAAAAGATTGTCGGCTATTTTATTTCTTTCGAACAGATATAAATTCCCTATATTGACCTTCATTCCTTATTTTCTCTTTATGAGTTTTATTAAGTAATTCCTTTCCGACTTCGTAAAAGTAAAAAACCAAATCACGACAAAACTTACCAACAGAGAGGTTATCCCCGTTAAAAGAAATCTAAATGGCATTTGAATCATTCTTGTTACAACATAGCACACAATGCATTCTGCAACAACCAAGGGAATTAGTGGCATTATTACTTTTCTTATGTACCCTGCCACATTGAGACCGGCAGAATATCGCATGTACGGAAGTCTAAACAAAGCCACCAATAATTCTATCGCAATGTAGCAAGTCATGGCAATCTCTACAAATCCCCCACTCTTTAGTACAATCCACATAATTGGTATCAATAAAATTTTGGGCAATGTCGTCGCTATGGTATATATTTCTATTTTACCCATCGCCTGATTTGCGGCATGTAAACCCAATGTAGTTTGATCAATAATGAAAGCTATTATAAGTGCTATGCAGAAAACCTCTGTATTCTGTGGTACAGTTTTCAGCCAAAAAGACAAGATACTTGGCATCTCAAACATTAATGGCACGGATATAAGAAGCATCAAAGTTGTAGAAAACTTACTCTCCTTACCTGCCAGATCCAACATTTCTTCTCGTTTACCTTGTCCTTCTGCTTTCATTATCTGAGGATTCATGGCGTTTAGAATAGATGTAGATACAAACCTAATAGCTCCATTTACCTGCGAAGCGATACCAAAAGACGCGTTCATAATGGTTCCGTACACCTTATTAAGGATAATTGCAGTACCTTGCGTTTGCGAAATACCAGCTAACATTCCAAAAGTTGTCCATCCAGCAAAGCCAACAATCTGTTTCATACATTTTTTGTCTATAACTTCGCGCTTAATAGCAACTCTACTCTCTTCGTATTTTATTTTACAATAACAGAAATAAGCAATAAAATTAAGAGAAGTAATCATCAGCATCAGGATGGCATAGAATACCAACTTGTCTGCATTCAAATGTATCAGAACTATTGCAAGCGCAAGTTTTAGCACTCCATCAACTACTTCAACTATTGATATGTAAACAATGTTTTCATGCGCAATAAGCATAGCCTTGAACGGAGTTAATCCAATGGTCATTATCAGCATCAATGTCGTGATATAATAGACGGCAAGAGCGGCATTCACCCTATCTGTTGCTATGTTTAGAAATGTCCCTGTTACATAATTACCAATAGGAAGAAGAATCGCACAAAAAACTGCGCATATTATAACATGTACCAGCACACTATTTGCAAATACTTTCTTGACATAATTCTTGTCTCCGGCTCCGTAATAATAAGAGATATATCTTTGAGTAGTTACGACCAAAGAATTTGCAAGATACCCAAACATACCCACAACTCCAGCTACTACCGAATAAATTCCGTAATCACTTATATTTAATGCCTCGAGAATGAGTCGGGTGGAATATAGGGACAAACAAATATTGATGACCGACTTTCCATATTGGGCAATGGTATTGACAATAATACGCTTAGAAGCTTCCATATTATAAAACGGCAGGCTTACGTTTGTTTCTAACAGGAAGACTCCGCTTTCTCCCTTGTTGATTTTTCTGTTCTTTTATTTCTTTTCGTGGTTAAGCAAAATATCCTTGACACTAATAAGCATAAGAACAAAAGTTACGACGAATAGCATACCTATGACAAAGAACATACGTTTTGGACCTGTGGCTTTGATAGGTACTACTGCCCCTTTTAGCAACGTAAAGGCTGGCGTGTTCTCGCGCAATTTGGCACGTGCAGCCTGCAGTTGGGTTTGCAGGGTGGTATATGTATTATATTTTAATTGCATGTCGTTCTCCAAGGCTTCCATCTTCGACTTGTAGCTTTGCAAGATAACATCCATATTGGCATCAGCATAAGAACTATATGTTTGCTGTATGCGTTCGTAGTCAACCTTGGCATCGGCAGTCAACTTAGTATAATATTCCACGTCATTACGAGCTTTCTTCGTTCTATAAGCAGTAATAAATTCCTGTAAGCGCTGTCTTACCGAGTCTGCGATTGTTTTACAAATAAGGGGGTCTTGTGCTTCAGCACTAATAGTTATGACATCTGTTTTCTTGTCCACACTTATGCCTATGCTATTTCTTATTGCTTCCACGATGGCATCCTCGTCTTTAGACAGAATGTAAGGATCGAAAGCATCGTTTGAAGATTGCTTTACTCTGAATTCTTTGGGTTTGGGTAGCATTTTTTTGAATTTGGACATTATAGCCGTCCACCACGGATATTCGGTAAAGTAACGTTTGTAAGCATATAGAGTGGTATCTATTGTAGCATCGGCACTTTTCACCCGTATATCAAACAGACTATATATAAAACCATTGTCGTCCAGCAAATCAGGGTATAGGCTTGGATAAATAGCATCGGTTGAAGTACGACTACCAAGGTCGAAGCCAAAGCTTGAAGCAATGTCGCTCAACGATCCCCCAGCAGACGGGAGATTCATTTCTGGAGCCAAAACTGTATCTGTTGTATAGGTTCTTGGAACGCAGATGATAAGGAGGGAGGACACGACAAAAGTAATGGGCCAAGCTATGAAGAACCATTTCTTTCGCTTGACAATGCTTGCCCATAGTTCTCTCAAGTCTATAATCTCTTCCTTTTTTTGTTCGATATTCATGATGCGTAAACTTACTTCAATACATTGGTGATGGTTGCAATCATGGCGGCAATAGACGCAATGCTGGTACCCATGCTCATTGTCTCGGCCGTGCTCATCTTACGGCTGATGCGACTCGGCACAACTATTTCGCAACCAGGCTGTATTTTTGCGCCTTGCGAAAGTTTGCCTACCATGCCATTCATATATATTACGTATGCGTTGTTCTTGCGTGCGTTCTGCGAGAAACCTCCTGCCGCGTTTACGTAATACTTGGCTTTCTTTCCGCGTTCATACGCCACTGTATTGGGATACATCACAGCGCCGTTCACCTTCACCGTGGCTGTATATTGGGGAAGTATGAGGCGATCGCCCTCGCGGAGAACAATGTTTGCATCGCAGTTGGGATCGGCTATAGCGCGGTCGAGTTCAATACCAACAGGGAAAGTGTTAGGCACTTGGAATTTCTTTAATTGGGTATTGTTTGACTGCTGAGCCACCTGCTGAACGTTACTTCCGTTATTGCTGCTGGCGGCAAGTTCGAGAAGTTGGTCTTGTAGTTGTTCTTGTTGCATTTTGAATGCAGCCTCCATGCGCGCGCGCTCAGCCTCATTGGGCCGGCGCTCCAATCGTGCGCCTTTGATATACGCCAAGTCTGTAACGCCACCGGCAGCTTCCAGCAAATCGGTAAGACGCATGTTGCGTTTGCTAAGAGTATAAGTGCCGGCAAACATTACCTCGCCATCAATCGTAACACTCTGCTGTTTGGTATAAGCAGGGCTCTTGCGTACATAAACTTCATCGAACGGCATGAGAATAAAGCCTGGTTCGCCATCGACAACAAAGCCGTCTTTCAAAGAGAAAGAGTAATTTTTCGCAATAACGCTGTCTGTGGTCAAAGCCTTCGGGTTGCCCACTCTGCGTGCTACGTCAACTTTTACAGTCGAAGCCGTCTCGAGCAAACCGCCTGCCTGAAGCACGAAATCTTCCAGGGTTTCGTTGTCAGCATACTTGTATATGCCAGGATACTGCACCTCTCCCTGAATTGTAATGGTGCGTTCCGTCATGGATTCCTGCTTGTTGGGAATAAACAGCACGTCATTCTCCTGCAAAGGAATGTCTGCCACGCGCCCGTCCATGATTCCCGCCACATCAACACTGATTACTTTCAGTGTGCGGTCGGATTTCATACGATGCATCACAGCGCGAGCCGTAAACGCCTCCTCTGTTAGACCTTCGGCATGCTTTATGAGAGAACGTACACTGTTTATGCCGTCTCCTATCTGGTACATGCCGGGGCGGAACACGGCACCTTTTATCTCTACTGTGTTGGCATAGCGCGGAAGAATCGAGTCGATGCTCACACTGTCGCCGTCGGCGATACGGAAATTTGCCATCTCAAATTCGTCTACATTGAACACGGCATATTCGCGTCCCGTCTTACGGTTCACACGTACGCTCTTCTTATAAGCGTCGCCCGCAAAACCGCCGGCATATTTCAACAAAGTTTCCACGCTCTCGTCCTTCTTCATCTCATAATACATGGGGCGTTTCACCTTTCCGGTAACGTTTACAAGGCAGTCGTATGCGCCAACCGAGATTACGTCGCCGTCTTGAAGCCTTACGTTGCCGGTCATTTTCCCATTGAGGATGTAGTCATAGATATCGCACACGCTTACAAGGCGATTGTTGCGGTAAATATTTATATTGCGAAGCGTACCAAGTTCACTGGTTCCGCCCGCCATGTAAAGGGCATGGAAAACCGTTGCAAAGGCCGAAAGCGTATACGTGCCCGGCGTTTTCACTTCGCCCATGACATTAACGGTAATGGTACGCGTCTGTCCGAGCGACAAACTGATGCGACTGCTGCGATAACGCGCCCCGAGGGTGCTTTGAATGCGTTTCTTAGCCTGGGCAACCGTTAGCCCACTCACTTCAATAGGTCCAAAATCATCTATAACTATCTGTCCGTCGGGCGAAACCGTACAATTAAAAGTTTTCTGGGACGCTCCGTAAACGTCAACCGACACAGCATCGCCCGGCCCGAGCACATAACTTTGCGGCGTGGCTATGTTCATTGCCGGTTCAAAGGTAAGATCATTATTATTGAAGATATCGCGGCCAAAAACCTTTTTCTTGTCAGTCTCCTGCTGTTCCAAAATTTGATTGAGCCATTCAATGGAATCGCTGCGGGTCATCATTCCTAATTCAGCTTGCATCTGCAGGAAATCCTTGTCATCTTCGTTGTATTCCTTCTGCCACTTCGGCACCCCCTGCAAGCGTTGCGTGGTAGTTGCATCGCGATCCACATTATCCTTAGTGGTCTTCTGCCGTGTTTCCTCGCGTGTCTTTCCGTTGTTGGTGCGCAAACGAGTGTCATCGTCCTCGGTATTGGCCATACCAAGCCCCGACTTGTTGGTTTGTCTCAGATATTTCTTTTTCACACGGCGTATCTGGTTTATGTCCACCCCGCTTTGCATCAGTTTCACCACTATCTGCTGTTGCGAAGAGCCGTTTTCCATTTCGCGTTGTATCATCTCAGCCACCTGATTGTCGGTCAAAGACGACTGTGCCCGCATGCCAATAGGACACAGAGCAAGTATGAATATAAAAATGATGAGTTTCTTCATTCTTTGGTTTGATTACATGTTGAATGGTTACACCTTTATTTAATAGTAACTACTTTTTTTTAGTTTTATTGTAGGCAGAATGGTTATCGACACTAAAAAAAGTCCGTACAACAACACTTTAAATTTAAACGCGCCATTTACTGCTACAAAAAGCTTGCGTTGTATTACCATTTAGTTGTTTGAGTTTTGTTTTTGCGTGTTTGCAAAATTCTGTTTTTAGTGTTATCATACCAAAAACGCCATACAAAAAGTACTCGAAGCGGGACTTGAACCCGCACAGCCATCACTGGCCAAGGGATTTTAAGTCCCTCGTGTCTACCGATTCCACCATTCGAGCCCGATAGTGCGTGCAAAGGTAACGAATTTCGCGCGGGCTGCAAAATTTAACGCTTATTTTTAATTTCCTTGGCGCGGTGTTTTGTCTTCATGGCGTTGGCAAAAGAATACTATTGGTTGTCGAAAA
>CAVFYC010000001.1:57121-72058 GCA_963626585.1 Christensenellaceae bacterium Phil1
CTCGCAAAAACTCCGGGCCACCAAATTTAAATTAGATGCGTCGGAATTTAAATTTCATGGCCCGGAATTTAAATTTGGTCTGACCTCGTATTTTGGACATCACATCTCCGAAAAATGGGCTGCAACAAAAAACCGCCCAACTCGGGAAAGTTCCGGAATTGGGCGGGTTGTATTTTTTGTATCCTTTGCTACGAGCAGAAGAAGAGGATTAGAATCTGCGCGGTGAGGATTCTAAGGAACATTGTGAGCGGATAAACGGTGGAGTATCCTATTGCGGGGGCGTCGTTGCCTGCTGTGGCGTTGGCGAAAGCCAATGCGGGGGGGTCGGTGGTTGCACCCGAAATCACGCCGGCAAGCACAAAATAGTTTATCTTGTATTTCAGTCGTGCGATAACGCCTATGATAAGAATTGGAATCACCGTTATCAGGAATCCGGTCCATACATATTTCACTCCGTCGCCTGCCACAACCGTTTGCCAGAACCCTGCGCCGGCCTTGATGCCTACGGCTGCGAGGAAGAGCACGAGTCCTACTTCGCGCAAGAAGAGGTTTGCGCTCGTTGTGGTATATGAAACGATGTGCACCTTATATCCCATGCTTCCGATGAGTATTGCTACGATTAGAGGACCGCCGGCGAGACCAAGACGTACGGGGGCGGGCATACCGGGAAGGGCTATGGGAAGACTGCCGAGCAGGACGCCGAGAAGTATTCCGATGAAAAGCGCGCTCACATTGGGGTGGTCGAGACGTTTGAGCGAGTTGCCGAGACGGTCTGCCACCTGGCGCACCGCATCTTGCGGGCCGACTACATTTACACGGTCGCCGATTTGAAGGCGAAGGCCGCTTTTTGCAAAGAATTCGAGACCGGAACGCGTTACACGCGTGATGTTCACACCGAAGAGCACATTGAAATTAAGTTGTCCGAGGGTTTTTCCGTTTACTTCGTTGCGGGTTACAACAATACGGCGCGAGATTACCGGTTCGTCCTTGGGCTCCCAATCTACTTCCACTTCGCTTCCGATAAATGCCTCGATAGCTTCGGCATCTTCCTCGGCGCACACAATATTAAGCTTGTCGCCGTCTTGAATCTTGATGTTGCGGTCGGGAATTATGAATTCGTTGCCGCGAAGTATGGTGGTGCACACAAGATTTCGGCCCAAGAACGTACGCACTGTCTCCATGTTTTTGCCCGAAAGCGCGTGGTTTGTAACTACGAGCGACATGGAATGCGGTTTCACGTTTTCATTGTCGTTGCTCTCGTGTTCAAAATTTTCGTTCTCCTTTTTCAGGTTCACGTGGCATATATACCGTATCATCACCGTGGCCCCGATTATACCCAGCACGCCGAGCGGATAAGCGCAGGCATAGCCGTTGGCAATCTGAGGTACCGCGCCGTGGAAAGCAGTTGAGAGGGCTTCGTTGGCAGCTCCGAGACCGGGGGTGTTGGTTACGGCTCCAAACAAAACGCCCACCATCATTGGCAGATTGTTGGGGTTTGTGGTGTCGAAGCAAAGGTAGTAGAGAGCGAGCATCACTGCCACATTGAGCAGCACAAGCCCCACGGCGAGCATATTGAGCCTCATGCCGCCTTTTTTGAAGCTCTCAAAAAACGAGGGACCTACCTGCAGACCCACGCAATAGACAAAGAGCATTAGCCCGAAGTCTTGCATAAAATTGAGCACCTCTATGGGGCACGCATAGTCGCTTTCGGGCACGAACGCCTTGTAGATATGTCCGAGCAGAATGCCCGCAAAGAGCACAAACGCCACGCCGAGCGAAATGCCGCCCACTTTTAGTTTACCAAGCCACACACCTACGGATATCACTATGGCGAACATTATCATGATGTGCGCCACCGAGCTGGTGTTGGTAAATAGATTATAAAACCATTCCATTATTTATTTTTTTTATTGTCGTGAATTTTGACGCGCAAAGGTAAATAAAAATAATAATTCTGCATTGCAAAACCACGGCATATCTTTGACGGAGGCGGATAATTATACGAAAACGGCAAGATATGGGGGCTTGTTTTTACGAAATCGGTTGCCATTTCCCACCACATTTTATACCGCAAAAACAACAAGGCATCTCGTAAAAACTCCGCCGCATCTAATTTAAATTCCGACGCATCTAATTTAAATTATGTCTGACCTCGTAAAAACGGTTTCGGCATGCCGTTTTCACACGTTGGTATACGCGGTTTGCGATGCACGGTTGTCGGCAAAAAATCTTACATTTGCAGCATGAAACACAAGTATCTCCACAAGATGAAAAGCTATCTACGGAAAACCTATATATATATAATGTGTATAGCAGGGCTTGCCGGATTGTCGGCATGCAAGGAAAAGCCGCTGACAGCCGACGAAATTTACCAGAAAGACGCATCGGGCGTGGTGTTGATAGTAAACCGTTACTACTACACCATGAGCTATCTCGGCTCCACGGTATATTTCACCGGCATTGACGAAGATGGAAATCTCGAAAACATATCCGAAACCGCAGCCGAGGCCACACAAAATGCCGCCACGGCTTTCGGCACTGGTTTCTTCATCTCGCGCGACGGCAATATCATGACCAACCGCCACGTGGTGCGCCCCGAAATCGACCAAGATCAGATAAAAAGCGTATTGTTTCGGTACATACAAAACGTAAAACGCTATTTCGCCGGGCTTCGCAACAAGGCCGAGGAGGAATACAACAGATTTTATTACGAAAACTGGCTAAATGGCAGCGACGCAAACTATTTTGAGGTGAACCAAAGGCTTGCGGAACTCAAAGAAGCCTATGAGGAATACGACAACAAGGTGAGCGAACTTGAAAACGTGGGCCTTGAAGAACTCAACAATGTGATAGTAACTCCATCATGCCGCATCTCGATTGTCTACAATGGCGCAAACGGTTCGCCTTCGGGCGCAATCCCTTCAAACGAGATGCACGACTGCACAATCACCAAGGTTTCCGGCATCGACGACGTGGACTTGGCGGTTATCCAGCTCAACGACAAGAAAACGCCCAAGGACAAATATATTTTCCATTTTGCAAGCGGCACAAAAGGCAAGCGCACACTGCTCGAAACATATTGGCAACGCGCACGCCGGGACTACAAGGGAAGAAAACTTAAACCAGGCACACAACTTTGCATGATAGGTTTCAATCACGGCCCGCAGCTTGCACAGACAACGGCAGGGCTTAAAGCCCAAATTGCAACGGGCAACATTTTGCAGGAGCCCGACTACCGCCGGCTGATGTACACCATTCCCATTCTTGAAGGCTCGAGCGGAAGTCCGGTGCTCAACATGTATGGCGATGTAGTGGGCGTAAACTTCGCGAAACTCAAGGGCACAACGTCGTTCAACTTCGGAATTCCACTCGCAAGGGTAAAGGAATTTCTCGGAATTGACAACTGACCTCCCTTTTCCCACCTCGGAAAAAACAGGCGGCATATCGCGCCGCCCATAATTCGGAAAAACAAAAAGGAGACGCTTTTGCGCCTCCTTTTCACTTATTGTTTTATTATCAGTCCCCCGTTGGGCTGCATCGTAACCTTTGCAATACCCTTGGCGTTGACTTTAAGTTTCTGCATCTGCGGCTGCGGCAACTCGCCGTCCTTTGCCGGGCGGTCGTTATAGTAAGTAACCTGTTTGCCGGCAAACATCGGCAGGCTGATATCAAGTTTCATTTCCTTTTCACCGGCATTCAATCCAGCCACATACCACTGCTCCCCTTTTCGGCGCGCCACAATAAAATACTTACCGGGATAGCCGTCGATGAAACGCGTCTCGTCCCACGCCACAGGGATTTCGCGCAACATTTCAAGCTCGAACGCCGGAACTTCGTCAAGATTGTTAGGCATTATACCCACACACTGCACGTTGGTCTGCGTGAAATACGCCGCAGCAATCTCCAGAATATCCGATGTATGGCGTTTGTGCCGGCTTTTGTTGTCTCTCGAAAGAAATTTGTTGAGCAGCGTGCCTCCGTAGTCCATCGAAGCCACGGCGTTGCGCGTGAAAGCAAACACGGAAAGCTCCCGTGCCTCGCTCGTGGCGCTTTCGTCGGTGAAATAAACGTTCTCAGAAGCTCTCACACCCTCCGACGCAACAAAATTGGGGTACATGCGCTCCCAGCCACGCGGCAACGTGCAGCCGTGGAAGATTACAAAAATTCCGAAATCGTTTGCATCGGCAAGGATATCCTCGTAAAGCTGCATGGTCTCCTGTTTGTCGCCGCCGAAAAAGTCAACCTTAATTCCTGCAACGCCAATCTCCTTTAGCCAAGCCATTTCCTTGCGGCGCGCAAGCGTTGTGTTCATAAGGTTACGCGGTGTCTGCGGCGCATCGTTCCAATAGCCGTTGGAATTGTACCATAGAATTAATTTCACGCCCTTATCCTGCGCGTATTTGCTCAGTTCCGCCATGCGTTTGCGCCCAATCTTTGCGTCTTCGTCCCAATTTGCATCAATCAAACTGTACTCGTAGCCCATTTTTGAAGCCATATCGACAAACGCTTTCTGGTCGGCATAATTAATAGATTCGTCCTGCCACAAAATCCAACTCCACACATATCTCCCAGGCTTGTAGTCCTGCGACGCATCATACTTGGGTTTCACCACGTCAAACGGTATCGTAGTTTCTACAATAGGTTTCAGAGAGCTGCCAACCGTGATAGTTCGCCACGGAGTGCTTCCCGGCAACGCGAATGCCCCACATGCCGAGCCCAATCCGCTATTTTGTTTTTCCGAAGGGAACTTAACGGTATAACCTTTTGCCGCATCGTATTCCGAAAGTTGGCACCCAGGGTAGTTTCCGTCCGTTCCCGTTTCGCTTATAAGCGCCCAACCGTCATCGCCGATGCGGAACAGTGCAGGAAATGTGAAACCTTCGCCGTATTGCGACTTGGTGTTGAGCGGCGCATCTAAGGAATAAATTTCCTCGTATGCCGGATGCGTTCTGCACCAACCCGACGAAGGATCGCTTTGAGGCGCCATAAACGCTGTGGAATGCGCAGGAAGGTTGAACGATGTGGCTTCTTCGTCAACGCGAATGCTATACCAGCCGCCCAAGATAGGCAGGGAGTAACGAAAAGCTACGTTGTTGTCGGAAACATTTATGGTAACCGTGATTTTTTGCTTCTGCGGATTTTCAAATTCAAGGCTCACCTGATTTGCCACATAGTGTGAAGTTGTGGTTTTGGTGCGTGTCATCGAATAGGTCTCGTCTATCTTATTGGCCAGAACGGTTGTAAGCGTGAGGTTGTCCGAGAAGTTTCCCGCATTGGTGTTTATGCCGAAGCGGGAATCGCGCAGAAAGCATTTTCCGTCGTATGTTACCGAATAGTTTGCCGTTCCGCCGTTGTCGTTAACCTCTACCACGAGTTTTTTGTCGGGCGAAGGGATTTTCAAGTCCTTTGCTGTCGCCGCAATGTTTGAGGCGAGAAGTAAAAACGCTGAGATAATTGAAATTTTCATATGTATATTTTTTTGAGAATTAGTTCCCGTATTAAAAAGGATAGCCTATGGCGAAATTAAGTGAGAGGCCGTCGGTAAACTTTTCGATGTTGTAATAACCTTTCCGCGACGTTTCGTAAGGGGCATGCAGGGCGATGCCAAGATCAAGGCGCAAAACCAGAAATTCCATGTCGTAGCGCAAACCGGCTCCCGTGCCGAGCGCAAGAGATTTGAGGAAATCCGAACCATTAAGCCTGCCCTCCGGACGTTTCTCGTCTTTGCGCATCAGCCAAATGTTTCCGGCGTCAAGAAAAGCCGCGCCGTAGAGCGAGCCAAAGAGTTTGAAACGAAGTTCGGCGTTTGCCTCGAGTTTTATGTCGCCTGTCTGGTCGATGTAGGAGTATTTCGATTCTTCGGAATGAAATCTGCCCGGCCCTATGGAGCGCACCGTAAATGCGCGAATGGAGTTTGCGCCGCCTGAACTGAACTGCTCGCTGTAGGGAGCAACTGTGCTGTTTCCGTAGGAGTATATCACGCCGGCAAAAAGCCTTGTAGCGAATTTGAATGTCGGATTTATTGTAAACGTCTTGTGCACCTCGGTCGTAAGTTTCAGGAACTGGGCGAACGGATTTCCCATGAGGTTTTTGTTTTGTTCGTTGAATTTCCTGCCGCTAAGGGCGTAGATTCCCGACACAAGGTTGCCCGATTCTTTTATTGTGGTCTGCCACCAAATGGGATTGACGGCGTTGCGCGTGGAGCTGTAGGTAAAGCTATAGCTCACGGCGGGAATAAACTGGTTTCGCATGCTGACGAAAAGTGCGGGGTTGGCGTTCATCACGGAGTCGAACTTGGCCGATTTCTTGAAGATGCGGTTGTAGTCGAGTGAGAAGATGGAAAGCGCATGAGTAACATGGCGCGACGGACGCCAGTTGTAGGTCATATCAAGTCCCCATTTAGCCATATTGAAATAGCCCGAGCGGTTGAGCCAATCGCCGCTGAGGGTAAACTTGGTGGACGAGGGGAAAAACATCTTGCTGTTGTCGACCCACGGCATGAACAACGTGGGAAATTCCACGCTCAGAGAGTTGCCGAGCTCGTAGGAATTCAAAAGGTCGTTGCTTTTGCGGTGGCTGTTTTGCGTTTCCCATTCATACGAGCCGTATACCCGGAAACTCAGCCTCTCACCTGCGCGAAACGCGTTGCGCTTTGCTATTTCAAACGATGCTCCGGGGCCTACCAAATCGTTGCTTTTGGCGGTAACATTCATGTTGAATTCGGTTTCGTAGGGCTTGTCGAGCTGCGCAAACAGGTAAACGTCGAGCGTGTCGCAGTTGTCGGTTGAATCGCGCGGCACGTAGTTCATATCTATCGAGCTGAAAACTTGCAGACTGCTGAGCTTGGAAGTGGTGAAGCTTTGTTCGCGATAACTGTAAGGCTTCCCGTGCATAGAGAAGACGTTATGTTTCCAAACTCCGGAGTGAAGAGGAATTTTTCGCCCGGGATAAAAGAATTCGAAATCGTTGCGGGTAACATGTTTCACGGCGGTGTCGCCCGGATAGGTATTTATATATATATATTTGCGTCCGTAATACCATTTATGCTTTGCCTTTTCGGGAATATCCTTTGCGGGCTGAATGCGCAGTTGCACTTTTCCGGGCACGGCAAAGGTGTCGGCCGAAAAAACGGTATAGTCGGAATTGAAATAATAATAGCCGTTGTTGCGAAAGAGGTCGCGAATGCGGGTCTTTTCCTCGCTTATCTTTGATGCGCTGAACTGATCTCCTCGGTGCAGCAGGCGTTTTGGCCATTCCCGTTTGCTGCGGATAAGGGTATCGGCTGCGGCGGGATAGCCCAGATATGAGATGGAGTCGAAACGAAACACGTCGCGCGGCGTAACATAATACTTCACCTTGGCCTTGCGCTTGTTGTCGTAGGGCAGAACTTCGTAGCCAACTTCTCCATGAAAGTAGCCGTAGTTGTGGAGAGTGTTGGTGGCCACACGTGAGCGCAACTCGGGATTTACCATTGAGATGTATTTGGGTTTCTGCGAGAAGTTTTTGAAAATCCATTTGCCCACGGCATTTTTGGAGTTCACAAAACCGTTGTAGAACCAAAGACCCATGGGCAGGGGGTGCCTGAGCGAAGAACTGCCAAAGAGAGAAGCATTTGGAGGATAGGCAAGCACACCGTCAACCTCTTCCTGAGCCGTTTCCCATGCCTTGGCGTCGGCGGCACGCTGGGCTTTCTCGGCGGCGCGACGCTCCTTTTCGCTCAAAGTGTCGGAAGAATTTGTAAGGTCGAGCAAATCTTTCACCCCCACTCCGCCTTTTGCGTTGAGCAGGTCGTCAACCGTGCGCGCAGCATCGGCTATCGACTTTATCACTCCTGCCGAATCGGAATCGAGCTTCGAAGTTTTTTTCACTCCCTTGTAGTCAATCGACTTGATGCCGGTATACAGTTGTTCGTCGTCGGGAATGTTTGAAACCGTGGAGCATGACACCACGCCAACAAGCGCCACGAGCATGCACGCCATGCGAAATAAGGCTGCCGAAAACGCCCATTTTTGCCCCTTCGTAAGCATCTGATTTTCAGTATACGTTTTATCCCCAAAACGATGTCTGACATAATTTAAATTAGATGCGTCGGAATTTAAATTAGATGCCTTGGAATTTTTACGAGATGCCTTGTCGTTTTTACAGCCAAGTTTCAGGCTTCCGCAAAATGCGGAAACCACATATATTATATGCCGGTATTTTTTCATTTCGTGCTGTCTGTACTGTCCGCCTTGCCGCTTTCGTTGCGTTTCGCCTCAGCAGCCGGCTGCTGTTTCTCACTCTTTTTCTTTTTGCTCTTCTTCTGCTTCTTCGTAGAGGAACTGTTTTTCCAAAAAGTAAACACTTCTCCGAATTTCTCCACCTTGCGGCGCAACACAAGTCCGGCCCCCGCTTCGGTGATCTGCCCCTCGAGCGGATCTTGGGAGTTGTGGTCGTAAAACAAATTCACATAGCGTTTCGCACTATTGTCAATGCGATATTCAATAGAGACATTGTCGATGAAACTGCTTGCATCGTTGCGCGCATCCTCGCCCGTCGACACGTGTCCGCCTATCACGACGTTCACTCTGTTGCCCCAAAATTTCTTGGCAAAGCGGAACGAGTAGTCGGTGTTTGACATGCCGGTTGACGAGGTGCCGTCTTCTACGCTCACGCTCAAGTCGACCGATTTCAAAGCCTTGCCCGCAATCTGCTGCACCTGGTTCTGCAAAAACGCATTGAGCGCGTTGCTCGTCTTCAAGCCGTTCGACGCATTGCTCTCCTCGAGATAAAGCCCCGTGGCAAGCATAGAAATCGCAAGTTTGTTCTTCTGTTCCGCCGACATTGAGGCAAGCTGATTCTGAATCGTCTGGTCGTCCGGCGCTTCTATCGTAAATTCAAGACCCATTCGGTTGAGCGGTTGCGTAAGTTTCAAGCCAACTTCAAAATTCACCGAGCGCGGATTATTGTCATCGTTCACCGAAGCCTTAACCTTCTCCTTAGCCGCAATGTTAAGGGTAGGATTCATCGGCTCACCCGTAAATTCTATATAACTGCCCTCCGTAAGATAAAATGTGCGGAGCGGAATCACCGGCAAAGCATACTTCATTTCGCCGCTGTTGATTGTGTAACGTCCGGTGAGGAACATCTCGCCCGTGGGAAGGTACTTGAACGTCATGTTGCCGCCGCCCTCCACATCTATATAGCTCTGCTGGTCATCGTTAATGTCGCAATGCAAATGCGCAGCGTCATTAATATTCAGGTTAAGGAGCATCGTCAATCCCATAGCCTCCTCCTTTTTCGCGACAACGGCCGCCGTATCGCTGAAATCCACGAAAGAAACAAGCGAATTCAAGTCGTTCTCGGCCGAAAGCGGACTGTCTTTCAGCACATACGACACGTCGGTTTTTGGAAGCACGTTAAGATTTCCGTAAACGTTAAGCTTTGCAAGCGTTCCCTGCACAATTACATCTATGTCGGAATAAACACTCCCGAAAACCTCCGATTTTGCAGTTTGTTTGGAATCAATTATACGGAAATTCTCCCCCTTCACCTTCACGGCCATATTGATATTGTCAAGTGCGCTGAAATCCACCTTGCCGTCCACCACAAGCGGATTGTTGTTGGAGGAATAAAAATTAAGCGTGTCAAGATGCAGCACACTGTTGTCCACGCGCGCCGAATCATTGCCTATGCGCATATTGAAACCGTAGATGTCCGAATAAACTCTCACGGAATCAAGCAGCACCTTGCCGTTGAGCATCGGGCGGGCCATTGTACCCGTAAGATCCAAGTCGCCGCCCAAATTTCCTCCGAGGCTCAACGTTTCTCCTGTGAACGCATTCAGCATATCGGCGGGGAAATCGTTAAGTTGAAGGCACGCAAAAAGCGAATCAGTCTTTCCGTGATAAGTTCCGTCAATGTTCGCAATTTCTTCGCCGCCTCTCGTTACCACAGTATTTATGTAATGGTCTTCGGTAAGCAACATCGGAAAATATGTACCCATTAGTCCGATGTCTCCAAGCGGTGCGCCCTCATATTTCATGTCTTTCACATTGATGTCATAGGCGGCAGTTAGTTTTTCAGCCTCGTTCGTTTCTTTTATAACGTGGAAGTCGCCCGACATAAAGCCCGAAATCAACGGCATAAATGGTATCGACGAACTTAGCTCCTGCAAATTCACTTTGTTGACGCTTACAGTTATGTCGCTGACGCTGTCAGTGCGGTCGCCATAGACTTTAAGTCCCGTGCCGTCGTCTCCAAGCAAATCTATGTCCGACAAAATCGTGTTGTCATCAAGCAGCGTGAAATAATTGTCCTTATTTACTTTGAATTTGCGGAAAGCTATTACGGGATTCTCGGGATATAAATGCACCGTTGTCCCGCTGTCGGTGAGCAAGGCCCGCAGTCCGAGATTCATTCCCTCGTTTCCTTTTTTGTCTTTGTACACAAGTTCCACACCAGCTCCGTCGTTGAGCAAATAGCCATTGAGATTGGCGGTAAAGATATAGGGATTGTGCTTCGTGGCATTGTGCACGAGCCCTTTGAAACGCAACCCCGTGGTGTCTTGATAAAGCGAAATATTCACGGTGTCGAGCAAAAGCGAACCGGTGTTCAGACTATGAATGTATCCGGTGCCGTCTATTCCTTTCTGTGGCGAAGATTGCAGGTTCAGGAACAGTTGTGTAAAGGAATATCCCTGACGGAATCGCAGCAGATTGCTTAGCGGATTGTCTTTTCCGGCATCGAGCATCAGATTTAGTTCGGGAAGTTTCTGCCGCAGCGCTTCCTGGTCAAGGCGGTTTGCCTTTATTTGTTTTTCGAGTGCGTCAACAAAACGCGTGGCTTGCGCAGAAATCTTGTCGATATTGTTCTTGCTGTGGGCAATAAGGTTCAAATCGCCGGCAGATACCTTGGCAAACAGAGAATCGCTGTGATTGTCGAGTTTTACGAGCAGATCTTTTGCGCGGTAAGACTTTGCGCTGTCAACGTGGAACATTATGCTGTCGATTTTAGCGTCTATTCCGTAAACGCTTAGCTTGCTGTTGGCATAGAAACTTGCTGCCGAACGCGTGGAAACCTTCAAAGGTTTTGCGCTGCCCGTGAGTTTTTGAATGTCAAGCCCTGAAAGTATTGCGTCAAGGTTTCCTTTCACAAAAGTCTTGGTAAATTGCGCGGCTATCCGGCCTTTTCCTTGCAGAATCTTGTTTTCCGCGTTGAAATCCACCGTTCCCGCGCCGCCGCGAAGCGATGCCGTGATTTTTGTATTGCTCAGGTCGTAGTTTGAAACGCCGAAACTCTTGAAGTTAGCCTTTGCCGCCATTTGCATGTTCTTTCCAAAGGGGTCGAAACCGTGTCCGGCGGCAGAGATTTGCGATGTAAGATTGTGCAGACCGCTTCCCTCAATGATTTTACCGAGTTGCAGTTGATTTGTAGAGACTTTCGCGGAATATGCAAGGCGTTTTGCGTCGAACCAGCCGTTTATGTGCGCATTGCCCTGCCCTGCCGATAGTTTTGTGTTTGTTTCGTAGCGGTCGCCGTTGAATTTCAGCGTGCCGTAGGCCGATGTGCCGTAGGGGATATTGATTCCGCTTTTTGCGTCAAGCCCCAGCGCATCTTTCAAATAGGTTATGTTTTGGGTTTTGAGGGAGTAGTGCAGATTTCCGCTGCGATAGTTTTCGGTGATATCCTTCAAGCGCCCGTCGATGCGCAGCTGCATCGTTCCCGGCACGCTCACCTTTCCGTCTTCAACGCGCAGGTTTCCTTTTTCGCCGCTCAGCGTTGCTACGATGCCTATTGGTTTTTGCGGCAGCATCTTTTCCACGTCTTTGTCGAGCCCTCCCGGAATTGCCGACACTATATCGCGTTTGTCCACATTGCCGCTCACTCTCATCTTTATGCCTCCTTCGCCGCCTGCTTTCAGGGCGTTGAACGAAAAGATGCCCGTGGCGTCGAGAGTGGAATACTTGGTTTTCACCTTAAAGCCGCTCAATTCCAGTTTTGCCGAGTCAACATACAAACCGCCGCTTATTCCGTTCACCGCCAGTCCGCATTTCTCTTCCACCCCAAGGTTTCTGATGCGCGCCCTTACGCCTCCCGCTGCATAGCAAAGGCTGTCGATGTCGGCGTTGAAGTTTTTCGCGGCAATATGGTTGGGATCGAGACTTTTTAGATACGCCTCGTAGGGAATGTCATAGGTTGCGCTTGTGTTTCTAACGCCTATGTGCCCCACCTTGTATATACTTTTTTCCAAATCCAGGTATCCATTTTCCACCCCTATGCGTCCCACGCTTGCCGATATGCGCATGGAGTCGCCGGGAAAGCGCACCTTGACCGCCGTGTTGCCTATGCTGAATTTCCGGATAGCGATGCGCCACACCGTGGGTTGCTTTGGCGTAGTGTCTTCCTTGGCCGTGTCGCTAAGCAAAACGGTTACGTTTGAATTGTCAAGGCTTCCGCCGTCAACGTTCACGAGCGAATTTTTAAGGTCTATGCCGTGGCTTTGGATTTTCAACGCCCCCACGCGCCCCTTTATCTGCGTGTCGCTTATCAGGTCCACGCTGTTGATTTTGCTGTCATAGATTTCGAGCCCCTCTATGTCCACACGGCTCTTAAGCAAAGGCAGCAGCGCGATGTTCACCCTCACGCTGCGCGCATCAACCACGGTATCGCCCTTTTGACTCGCGAAAGTATTAATCAAAGCAAGGTCGAGCGGAAAAGCAAGTCTCACTCTCTCCACCCTTAGCGTCATTCCGGTTTTCTGAGATGCGTATTCCGCCACCTTACGAACCGCAAAGTTTTGCACGGGAGGTATATATAGCGCCACAGCAAGCAACAGAAACAGCGCGACCACCGCACCTATTGCCCATAATATGGCACGTAGTATTTTCTTCACCATTTATTCTTGAAAATTTGGGTGTAAAAATACGAAAAATAAAAGTCTTTCGCCCTTGCATTCCCCACAACTTGCACACCAAATGCGCAAAGCGTAAGCTACCGCAAAGGCTACATTGAAAATTCACCGCATATCGCAAAAACAATGTCTGATATCTTTTAAACAATGTCGGACATTATTCAAACAATGTCGGACATCGTTTTTTACGAGGTCAGACATTGTAAAAAACTCCGGGCCATGAAATTTAAATTAGATGCGGCGGAATTTAAATTAGATGCGGCGGAGTTTTTACGAGATGCGCATGTAGTTTTCTTCACGTCAAACGCCATAAAAACAATCCCCGATACAGCCCATGCCATATCGGGGAATATCAGTTATTTATCTTATTGTATTACTGCTAACTAAGCCGTCGTTCTGCCGTTGTCAGACAGTGGTTTCACCCGAAGCCTCGGGCTCCACTATAAGTCCGTCGCGCATATGAATTGTGCGGTCGGTTTGCGCGGCAAGTGCCTCGTCGTGGGTAACGATAACAAATGTCTGCCCGTATTTCTCGCGCAGACGGAAAAACAAGTCGTGAAGCTCCTTTTTATTCTTTGAGTCAAGGCTTCCCGAAGGCTCGTCGGCAAAAACTATGTCGGGATTGTTTACAAGCGCACGGGCTACCGCCACCCTCTGCTGCTCACCTCCCGAGAGTTCGAGCGGCTTATGGTCTTTTCTGTCGGCAAGCCCCACGAATTCGAGCAGTTCTCCGGCCCGCGCTTCGGCCTCCTTGCGTCCCGTCTTTGCGATGAAAGCCGGAATAAGCACGTTCTCCATCGCCGTAAATTCGTTGAGCAACTGATGTTGTTGGAACACGAAACCAATATTTCTGTTGCGGAAACGCGCAAGCTCCTTCTGTTTCATTTTTCCTGCGTCGCGGCCGCAAAGTTCCACGGTTCCCGAAGTTGCGTGGTCGAGTGTGCCCATGATTTGCAGCAATGTGGTTTTTCCCGCGCCGCTTGGCCCCACGATGCTCACCACTTCTCCTTTTGCTATATGCAGGTCTATTCCGCGCAACACCTCAAGGTTGCCGAAACTTTTGTGTACGTCTTTAAGATTTATCATTACTGTTTTTCTTTTTGTCGGATATAATGTGCGTGATCACGTATTCTGCGAGAAAACAACCGAATGTAGCCGGCATGTACGACACAGTTCCGGCGGTTGTTTTCTTGTTTCGTTCGCCCTCCACCGCTTTCACGGCGTTCATGTCGGGAACTTCTTCGGAGAAAACCACAGGCAGTTTGCGCGATCTCAAATGCTGTTTTTTCAAAGCCTGCCTCACGGCGCGGCTAAGTCCGCAGTTGAACGTATCCCATACGTTGGCGAAGCGAATCTTGGTGATATCGGTCTTAGCCCCTGCGCCCATCGACGAAACGATATTGGTGCGCCGTTTCAGCGCCTCGCATATCAGCGCGACTTTGGGCTTTATGGTGTCGATGGCATCGATTACGAAATCAAATCCGCCCTCTTCAAGCAAGGCGGGAATGTTTTCCTCGTCAAGAAAAACGTCGATAGCCTTGATGTCGAGGCTTGGATTGATGTCGAGAAGGCGCGCCGCCACAAGTTCGGCCTTTTTCTTTCCAACGGTAGAGGTCATTGCGGGCAATTGGCGGTTGATGTTTGAAAGCGAAACGCAATCGGCGTCAACCACAACGATATGGCCCACTCCGGCACGGCACACCATTTCGGCAGCATAGGCTCCCACACCGCCCACACCGGCTACCAGCACGCGGCTTTGCGCAAGCCGTTCCACGGCCTCGCCACCAAGCAGCAGCGCGGTGCGCTCTTTCCATTCGGATTCCTGCATCATGCACATTTTAATATGTTGCAAAGTAACGAAAAACTTTACACCTACGCTTCCTTGCCCTTGAAAAATTAACCGGAACGGGCTTTTTACGCCCCTTTACACATGCCGAAAAAACAACAAGGCATCTCGTAAAAACTCCGCCGCATCTAATTTAAATTCCGACGCATCTAATTTAAATTTCATGGCCCGGAGTTTTTAACAATGTCTGACCTCGTTT
>CAVFYC010000002.1:0-41384 GCA_963626585.1 Christensenellaceae bacterium Phil1
TCGTTTCAAGCACTTCTGCACATGGTTTTGAGCCTATGCCGAGGCGGGAGGAAACGAGCCGTATCAGTTGAAGAAATTCCAGGAAATGCCGAATTTTATGGTCATCGGATTGTAGGGATAATGGGGGACGAGGAAATAATGTCCGCCATTGCTGCTCTTGTTTACGTGCGAAGCCATAAGATAGAAGCGTGTGTGTTTAAGATGAAAGTTTGCGTAAACGTCGATAATGGGATAATTTCCTATCTTGATGCGGTTGGAATTATCCTGCACGGCAAACTGCCCGATGATAGGCGAGTAAGTTGGGGCGTAATACTCCGAAAAATATTTCACGTCGGCACCAAACTGCACGTTAAGCACCTTGGCAATACGGAAAAGCAGATATACGTTGGAATATGCCGAGAATGTGGGCAACGGCAACACATCTTTGTTGCTGCTTGTGGAATATACGAATTCGTTCTCCCAATTGAAAATTCCGAATTTGAAGTTTTGGTTGAGCGCGGCCTCAACTACCTGCACGCTTCCCGAATGTTGTTTCACCCCTATGCCGTTAGAATAGAGTGTACTGTCGTTTCCGCCGGTATATTTCAGTTGTGTTGCCGCGAAATACGTATAGCTTTTCACATTCTCCAAACTTACGCGCAAATTGGTGCGGGTGCGGTTGTACGAGAGCACACCTTCGAAACGCGTGCGCAGTTCGTGGTCCAAATCATCATTGTCCCACCAGGCGTATTTGCCGTGATAGTGGCGATAATAAAAGGAAGCCTGGTTGTTGCATACCATAGCGTGGAGTTTCAAATTGATTGTGTCTTTTTTCAAAGGCAGGGTGAAATTCACATTCCCGTCAACGTTGAACATTCCAAAGTCTTTGCCCGATTGGGATACGCTGCCAACCACATCATATTTGGCATATTTGCTCTGTGTGCTCACAAGCCTTCCGCCAAAAGTGAAACGGTTTTCCGTATAAGTCTTTTCGGCCACCCGGCTTACCGGCAATTTATATTGCATAAGCTCGTGGCGCGCAAAGGCCGAGAGCCCGGCTTTCGCCCATTTGCTGAAACCTTCGCGAAGCTGCACGGAAAACGTATTCGACACGTTGAGGAAATGCGTGCGGTCGTTCACGGAATCCCCGTCCATGTATTGGTTGAGATAATATCCCTCGCGAATTTTATTGTTTATGAACCTGTGGGTATTTCCTTCGATGCGCAACACATGATTGAAGCTTGTAACAGGAACAAATTCGCGCACATAATATTTGCGTGCCTCTTCGAGTTTGCTTATCGAGTCGCGCTGCAAGGAATCAAGGCGCGAGAGTGCCACAGGGTCGGTAAGAATAGTATCGTTGGCGTTCTTGACAACATTGCTGTCCTTATCGAGCGTGCGATAGAAGCCAAGATTGTAACGATGAGAGAAGAAAACATTGTTGGTATAGACTTTTGTCCACGCCTTGCTCAACACCGTAGGAATGTCAGTGGAACTGTATTTGTTTGAAAGGCTTGCGGGGTTGGTGATATAGACATCTGATTCTATTCCGCCGTTTTCGGCAATCTTTATATGGTTTGCCCCCACGAGCAGATAGGCTTCGTATTTGTCGTCAACGTATGAGCCGTAGATTGAAGCGTTGAACTGCGAGGTGTTCTGGTTTGCATAATATCCGCGCCCGTACAAGTAATCCATCTTGAAGCCCAAACCGATTTTCTTTCCTGCATTCACAGCAAACAAAGCCGTTATCCTGTCTTCGCCGTCGGTTTTGTCGCCACATTCGTGGTATGTTACGTTTGTGATAGGCGAGAGCGTATTTGTGAAATAGAATTCTCCGGGAGTTGTAAGAAAGAAATCAAACGGGTCGGCAAACAAAAAATCGCTCATAATGGGCCGCTGCATGTAGAGGCGCGATATTCGCGGCGAGCCCATGTTGCCAAGAGTGTTGTATTGCCCCGTGATGCCGTCGGTGAAGTTTGTATTTTGAAACTGATAGGCCATCGTGTCGATTTCGCTCATTATCCTTTCGCCGAAAGTCTCGTTCATTTTCCACACAAACATTCCTGTAGGCAAATCCTCGTCTGTCTCGGTGGAATCCTCGGCACTCGTGAAGTGGGAACCGTTTTGCGGCTCACTTCCGTCAATTCGGTTTCCACGCTCGTCAAACACATTTTGTCCGAACATGCTCAGGCAATTGCCCAAAACCAGCAACGTTATAAACAGTAGCTTTCTCATTTCGGCTGCAAAGTTAAGCAAATAATCAAAATGCGGAAAGACAAAGCCTACAAGCGCAACGACAACTGACGATTTTGTGTAAAAAACAATCGAAATCTGAGGCGCAAAAAAACACAAGGCATCTCGTAAAAATTCCGCCGCATCTAATTTAAATTCCGGGCCATGTAATTTAAATTAGATGCCTTGGAGTTTTTGCGATATAAAAGCATGGTTTTATACACTGCACAACAATTTGTTATACAGAGGCTTGACAAACAAAAAGTCCGCCTCCCAAAAGAGACGGACTCTGATATGTTTTGTTTGAACGGGAATATTATTCCCACTCTATCGTTGAAGGCGGTTTTGAAGATACGTCGTAGCATACACGATTTACGCCGCGCACGTTACGGATTATGTCGTTGCTCACCTTGGCAAGGAACTCGTAGGGCAGACGTGCCCAATCGGCTGTCATAGCATCGACACTCGTTACAGCACGCAAGGCAACGGCACGCTCATATGTGCGCTCATCGCCCATAACTCCCACACTCTTTATCGGGAGAAGCACCACGCCTGCCTGCCATACGTGATTGTAGAGCTCATCTTCGTTGCCGTTCTCGTCTTTCACCTTCCAGTCGTGAAGACCTTGGATAAAAATATCATCGGCTTCCTGCAACACGCGCACTTTCTCGGGTGTGATATCGCCGAGAATTCTCACTGCAAGTCCGGGACCGGGGAACGGGTGGCGCAAGATGAGTTTGTCGGGCATTTCCAACTGATGTCCTACCCTACGCACTTCGTCCTTGAACAACCATTGCAGCGGCTCGCACAATTTTAGGTTCATCTTCTCGGGCAGACCTCCCACATTGTGATGACTCTTTATGGTACGGCCCGTGATGTTGAGGCTTTCAATTCTATCGGGATAGATTGTGCCCTGCGCAAGCCAGCGTACATCTTTGAGTTTCTTGGCTTCGGCTTCAAATACATCAATGAAGCCCTTGCCGATAATCTTGCGTTTTTTCTCGGGCTCGGTTACTCCGGCCAATTCCTCAAAGAATTTTTTGCTTGCATCAACGCCTATAACGTTCAAACCAAGATTCTTGTATTCTCCGAGTACACTTTCGAATTCGTTTTTGCGGAGCATGCCGTGATCCACGAAGATACAGGTAAGATTCTTGCCTATCGCGCGGTTCAGAAGTACCGCAGCAACCGAAGAATCTACACCACCGCTCAAACCAAGTACCACCTTGTCGTCTCCCAACTGGGCTTTGAGCTCCGCCACTGTGGTATCGACAAACGAGGCTGCGCTCCAATCTTGTTTGCCACCGCAAATGTCTACCACGAAATTCTTCAAAAGCAAAGTTCCCTGCGTGGAGTGGAACACTTCGGGGTGGAACTGTACGCCCCAAATCTTTTCGGTTTCTGAAGCAAAGGCTGCATATTTCACCTTCTCGGTAGACGCAATCACCTTGTAGCCTTCAGGTATCGCCGTAATGGAATCTCCGTGGCTCATCCATACTTGCGAGCCGGGAGTGAAGCCTTTGAACAACGGATTTTCGGTATCCACGTTCGACAGGTTGGCCCGTCCGTATTCGCGTGTGCCTGCCGGTTCAACCTTTCCCCCGTGGGTGTATGAAATATATTGTGCGCCGTAGCAAATTCCGAGTATCGGATAGCGTCCTTTAATCTTGTCAAGGTCCACCTTAAAGGCTTCCTTGTCGTAAACGCTGTAGGGCGAACCGCTGAGAATTACACCTATAATTCCTTCCTCGTCTTCGGGAAATTTGTTATACGGAATGATCTCGCAAAAAGTGTCTAACTCACGCAGGCGACGCCCTATCAACTGCGTGGTTTGCGAGCCAAAGTCCAAGATAATAATTTTCTGTTTCATGTGGCTTGGTATTTACGTCCGCAAAATTAACAAATTCTGCCGTAATAGAGAATGTTTGCCGAATATATCGGGAGCATAAACAACGATACCGCCATTACCGACAACAGTTCATGGAGGCGCAAAAACGATGTCAGACATCTTTTAAACAATGTCAGACATTATTCAAATAATATCAGACATTGTTTTTACAACATCGCATATTAGTTATTGTAGTTGTTTGCTGACATTTTCGAAGGTTGTAAAAGCGTTTTCAAATCCGCTCTAAAACAACACGGAATTACTTTCGGAAAAGACAAAGATTGACATCATCTTTTCTTTGCACAAAAAAAGAAGCCGGACATTTGTCCGACTTCTTCCCTTAGTCTTTCCTAAGAAATTAAGCGTTAGCCTCGTCTGTTGCGGGAGCTTCCTCAGCGGGAGCCTCTGCCTGGGCAGCAGCTTCCTGAGCCTCGGCAGCGGCTTTAGCAGCCTCTTCAGCCTGAGCAGCAGCGATAGCGGCTTTCTTCTCAGCCACACGCTTTGCAATTTCTTCGTTAACTTTCTTCTCAGCTTCAACACGCTTTGCAGCATCGCTCGACTTGTCTGCCTGAAGTTTGTTTACCACAGCATTAATGCGGGAATCTTTGTCAGCCTTCCAAGCCTCGAAACGCTTCTTTGCTTCAGCCTCGTCAAACGCGCCTTTCTTAACGCCGCCAAGTAGGTGCTTCATCAGCATCACACCCTCGCGTTTGAGAATGTAGTGGGCCGTGTCGGTGGGTTGTGCACCTACACCTACCCAATAAAGGGCGCGGTCGAAATTCAACTGGATAGTGGCAGGATCTGTATTGGGATCGTAACTGCCAAGACGTTCAATGAACCTTCCGTCACGCGGAGCTCTTGAATCAGCTACCACAATGGTGTAATGAGCATAGTCTTTACGACCGTGGCGCTGCAATCTGATTTTTGTTGCCATAAAAAGAATTTATTAATTTGAACATACCGCCAACTCGTAGCGGCGCTGCAAAGTTACGGAATTATTTTTATTACAGATAGAAAACGCTAAAATTCTTTACATTCCAAAGTTTTTGGGCTTTACTATCGACATTTTTACGAAACAGAATATCAAAAGCACGTAGGCAACGAGCGAAACAAGTTCGCTAAGCGGATTGGAAAGCCACGTTTCCATTACCAGATTGATTCCGCCAAATCTCAGCGCTGCGCTCACCACTCCCATCAACGCGCCACCGGCTATGAATCCAGAGGCAATGAGAGTGCCGCGTTCGTTGTAGGCATTGCGGAGCATTTCATCGTTTGTACGGCTCTTTACATACCAGCTAATTAATCCGCCAACGATAAGCGGCAAGTTAAGTTCCAAGGGGATAAACATTCCAAGCGCGAAAGCAAGAGCAGAGACATTTAGCGCAGTCAGCACAATGGCTATAACGCAACCAATGCCGTAGAGAAGCCACGGCGCACTGCCTCCATTCATAAGCGGTTCTATTACGGCAGCCATTGCATGGGCTTGAGGCGCAGCAAGAGCGTCGCCTGTAAATCCGTAAGTCTTGTTGAGCACAATCATAACGCCGCCAACGGTTACTGCAGCGACAAGAGTTCCGAGGAACTTGAATGATTCTTGTTTTGCAGGCGTTGTGCCGAGCCAGTAGCCAATCTTCAAATCCGTAACAAAGCTACCCGCCATCGACAAAGCCGTGCAAACCACGCCGCCCATCAACAACGCAGCAACGATACCGCCCGTACCTTTCAGTCCTACCGATACCATTATTATTGAAGACAGTATCAAAGCCATCAAAGTCATGCCCGAAACAGGATTGCTGCCTACAATGGCAATTGCATTGGCTGCTACAGTTGTAAAAAGAAAGGCTATCACAGCCACGAGAAGTATTCCCACTACAGCGTAAAGTATATTTCCGCCCATCGCGCCGAAATAGAAAAACAAGAAGGTTACTATCAATGTGATCAATGTGCCGATGATAATGAACTTCATGGGCAGATCGCGTTGCGTGCGAACGGTTTCGCCACTATCGCTTCCTTTCTTTTTCATCTCGCGTCCCGCAAGCGAAACAGCGCTGACAATTATCTTTCGGCTTTTGATTATACCAATGATTCCTGCCATGGCTATCGCTCCGATGCCTATAGAACGTGCGTAAGAGAATATCATTTCCGGTGAAGCCAACGACGCAGCTATTTGCCCGCCATTCCCGTTGGAAACTTGAAGTTCTGGGAACACGAGAGAAATACCCGGCACAATGAGCCACCACACTACCACAGAACCGGCACAGATTATGGCAGCGTATTTCAGACCTACGATATAACCCATACCAAGTACGGCCGCGCCAGTATTGATCTTGAACACAAATTTTGCTTTGTCGGCTATGGTTTCTCCGAGAGAGCACACACGGCTCGTGAAGTTCTCGTTCCATAGTCCGAATGTGGCTACGACAAAATCGAACAAGCCGCCGATTATTCCCGACTTCAGCAACAGCATAAGGCTTCCGCCGCCTTTTTGTCCCGACACGAGCACTTGTGTCGTGGCCGTGGCTTCGGGGAAAGGATATTTGCCGTGCATTTCCTTCACGAAATACTTGCGGAAAGGAATCAAGAAGAGAATACCGAGCGCACCTCCGAGGAAAGACGCAAGGAATACCTTTGCAAAATCAACGGATATGTCGGGATATTTTGCTTGTAGGATATAAAGCGCCGGGAGTGTGAATATCGCGCCGGCCACAACGTTTCCCGAACAAGCGCCGATGCTTTGAATAATAACGTTCTCGCCCAATGCGCCTTTGCGCTTCGACACGCCGGAAATTCCTACCGCTATAATGGCTATTGGAATCGCCGCTTCGAACACCTGCCCCACTTTCAAGCCAAGATAAGCCGTTGCGGCGGAAAAAATGATTACCATCACCAAGCCCCAGATTACCGACCACGGCGTCGTTTCTCGCGGATTGGTTGTCGCAGGCATTATTGGTTTGTATTCTTCGCCCTCCTTCAATTCGCGGAAGGCGTTTTCCGCAAGCCCTTGTGCTTCCGGTTCTGCCACAGGTTGTTCCTGCGCAATTTTGTCTAAGTTCTTGTCCATACTATTTATGATTGTTTTGTGAGCAAAGTTAACATTTTACAACAACATATCCCCATTGGAAAAATCATTACTTTTGCAGAAGCAATGCAAAACCAAAGATTTCAATACATCGACCGCCTCAAAGGACTTGCAATGTTTACCGTTGTAATGGGGCACATTCTCGTATTCGGCATGAACCAGCGCGCCGACACCAACTACGTCGAAGCATTTATCATATCGTTCAACATGCCGCTCTTCATGTTTATCTCCGGATTTGTATTGAAGAGCGTTCCCTCGCCAAGCAAGCTGGGCGTGCGCGTATGGCGTTTGCTTCAGCCCATGTTTGTTGTAGGCATGCTCTATGTGCTTTTTCTCGGAGTGAATGCCGATATGTTTTTCCGCGAGTCATACAATTTGGGATACTGGTACCTTAAAACTCTCGCAACGTTTATTATTATGCTTGCGCCGTTTGCTTTCGTAAAAAACACAAGGCATTCCGCTCTTCTAGATATCGGTCTTGCACTGCTGATATGGGTTTTGCTCAGTATTGCGAAAGACAAATTCTTCACCACATTCCACGAAGATCCCGTCGGCATCGCCCATTTTTATCTTTGGACATACTTTATAGGAGGTTTCCTGTTCAGGAAATACAACGTCGTAGCCTCGTTAAGCAGACAGAAAGCATTGCCGTGGGTGTTCGGAACGCTTTACGTCGTTTTCTTTGTTCTTTCGTTCAATCCCATATCCCGCGACATCTGCACAAGTTGGCTTTACACCTACCCCAACGCCGTTTGTTTTTTAGCCCACACTAATGCCGTGCTGTTTTTGGTTGTTGTTTTTCAGAAACGCGAGCATTCCAAATCCTGGGCGGCTGACATGTTGGCTTTTTGTGGGCGCAAGTCGCTCGACATTTACCTTTTCCACTATTTTTTCATTCATCTCATTTCTATGTGGGGCGGACTGAAACACATCACCTCCTATGCCCTGCAAATTCCGATAGACTTAGTTTTTGCGGTAGCCGTAAGTCTTTGCGCCGTTGCGGTAGGAAAAATAATGCATAGCAACAAAATTACAAGTTTCCTGCTTTTCGGAACATTCCCCAAGCGCTCTCCTGCCCCCGCTTCTCCTATAAAGAAATGACTGCACGCATTATTATATCCCTTGTCCTTGCGCTTGCATTTTTTGGAACAGACCCGCTGAAAGCGCAAGACGGATTCTGCGTAATGGAGCTCAATACAGAAAACTTTTTCGACCCTATCGACGACCCAACAAACGACAACGATTTTCTGCCTACGGCTGTAAGGCGTTGGACTTGGGCAAAATTCAGCCGCAAAGCCAACAACATCGGAAAGACAATTGCTGCCGTCGGAGGCAACAGGCTTCCCGACATCGTGGCATTGTGTGAAGTGGAAAACGATTCGGTGATGAAACGCCTCACACGCACCGGACTTTTGCGCCGTGGGCGATACAATTATATAATGACCCATGGCATTGATCCGCGAGGCATCAACGTTGCCCTTCTATACAAGTCCCCTGGATTTATACCCATACAATGGCGAACGATACGCCCTGATTTCAGTGGTCTTCCCGCAAAGAGTTCGCGCGATGTGCTATATGTGAGCGGCAGGATAGCCACAGGCGATACACTCGATGTATTCGTATGCCATTTTCCGAGCAAGATAGAACGCCACAAAAGCGGTACGCCGTATCGCGAAAGGATTGCCGAACAAATTCGGAGTATATACGACTCGCTTTGCAGGGCAAGGAAGAATCCGTATGTGATAATCACCGGTGATTTCAACGACAATCCGCAATCTTCGCCTTTGTCGAAGGTTTTGAAAGCCCGTCCTATTACTGCTCATGCAGGAGAAATTTCCGACCATGAGCTTTACAGCATGATAGATGAGCAATGCGGCAATGACAAGATAAGAGGTACGTATTTCTACAACGGACAATGGGAAGTTATAGACAATATTATTGTAAGCGGCAGCCTTCTCAACAAAAACTCGCAGGTATATACCACGCCCGCCGACTGCCGCATTTTCACCGCGCCTTTTCTTCTGACAGAAAAAGACGGCGAAGCAATTCCTTTACGCACCTACGAGGGAATGAAATATCGCGGAGGATTCAGCGACCACTTGCCTTTGTGTGCACGCTTCAAGTTTTCAAATCCACAATAACGGAAAACATAAAACTGCAAGCGCATTTCAGACGCACAAACTACCCTGTGGGAAACACCCGTTTCCTTGCAAAAACAAACACACCGCATCTCGTAAAAATTCCGACGCATCTAATTTAAATTACATGGCCCGGAATTTAAATTAGGTCTGACCTCGTAAAAGCCTTATAGGCACGTTGCTGAAATTTTTCACAACACACTAATAACCAGCACTTACGCCGCGCCGAGGCAAAGGCATATCATTCCGAGCAAAACCATTACCAAATCTACGGCCTTGGAGCGGAGGTTGTGCTCACGGAATACCCACGCGCCGAAAAGGAACGAAACAATCACACTGCTTCGTCTCACCATGGAAACAATGGCTATCATAGCCCCGGGAACCGAAAGGGCATAAAAATAAAGGAAATCTGCTGCCGACAAAAACAGAGATATTCCCACTATCGCCCAATGCCATCTGAAACGGTCGCCTTGCTTGCGGTGCGGATACCAAACCACAAACAACACCACGCACATCATTGCAAACTGATAAAGGTTGTACCACCCCTGAACTGCGATTTTATTTAGCCCTACTCCGCCCTCAATCACAGGAGACATGAGGTATTTGTCGTACAGGCCGCTTGCCGCGCCGAGCAAAGCGGCACAAACAATGCAGACAATCCATCTATTGTGTGCGAAATTCACACCTTCGCGTTTGCTGCTGCGAGAGAGCATGAAAAACGAAACCACTGCAAGCGCCACGCCGGCCCACTGCCAACCATTCAAACGCTCGCCGAATATAACAAGAGCGCCTACAAGCGTCATTACAGGGCGAGTGGCGTTTATAGGACCTACTATCGTAATGGGGAGATGCTTTATCCCGGCATAGCCAAACGCCCAGGACGACAAAACAATCACCGATTTGAGCAAAATATACTTGTGCATTTCCCAACCGCCCGCCGGCACGTAGACCGGAGAACCCGTATCAATCCAACCGAATGCCGACCCAATAATCAATGGAAGGAATATCAGAGTGCAGAAAAGCGTGTTGAGCGTGAGCACAGGGATTAGTGCGTTGCCGGTGAGGGCTTTCTTTTTGAACACATCGTAGAAACCCAAAAGGGCAGCAGAGCAAAACGCAAGAAAAAGCCACATAATCAATTCAAAGTTTGATGTTCATTGTCGGAAATGCGGAAAATATCGGCAGGATACTCCACTTCTTCAAGAAACAAAGCGTTGCCGTCGACGCTTTCTCCCGCGCGGCTTCGATTCCGGCTCGCAAGAATATCCGCAAGGTCGCTTGGTTTTGTTTTTCCGCGCCCTATGTCGAGAAGAGTTCCCACTACAGCCCTCACCATGTTGCGCAAAAAACGGTCGGCACTTATTTCCAGCCGCCACACGTCCCCGCTGATTTTCACCCATTGCGCCCTCGTTACCGTGCAAATCGATGTTTTTACGTCGGGGTGGACTTTTGCGAAACAATCAAAGTCATGCGTGCCGAGCAACATGGCCGCAGCTTCGTTTATTATCCCAAAGTCTACGGGGAATGTGAGCCGCAAATGATATTTCGCGAGGAAAGGATTTTTCTTCAAGGCCACATAATAATAATATGTGCGCTTCACGGCCGAAAAACGTGCGTGGGCGTCGTCGCGGACTCTCACAATTTTATTCACAGATATGTCGCGCGGCAAAATACGGTTCATCTTGTAGAGAAGTTGCTGCTCCGCCGTTGTTCCGCACGGGGCTGAAGACGGGAGGGGAAGCACTCCGTTGTAATCAAAATGCACCGGCATGTTTGTGGCATTGACTCCGGCGTCGGTACGTCCGGCTGCCGTAACGCCAACGGGACATCTAAGCAAAGTGGAAAGGCTTTTCTCCACAATTTCCTGCACGCTTGTTCCGTTTGGTTGGGATTGCCAGCCGTGGTAAGCGCTTCCGTCGTAGGCTACATACATGAAATAGCGGCTCATATTGCTTGCAGGATTATCTTACCGTGATATGGTAGCAACCTTGTTTCTTCTCGTATTTAATATAGCAAAGCCCCTGTTTGCGTGCATCGTTCAAAACTTCCGAAAGCACGTATTTCAGCGTGTCGTCTCTAACCGGGCGCACTTTTGGAAGCGCCGGATCCTGAACCATGCGGTATTTGTTGTAGGCAATGTCGAATGTAGTTCCGTATCTATGGCAACTGTTTGGCGAGGCATTGCCGTTGTGTTTGCGCAGACGGGCTACATCGTCTTCGGTACGCAACAACGAAGTTACCATAATGGTGTTGAGCGGAATTCCCTTTATTGACAGCGAATCGTGGAACGTTCTGCCGATATGTTCAAGCAATATTGCAGCCCTCGGCACAAGATAAGGAATGGAATTGTTGAGTTTTCTTACGAAGAAATACGGATTAGAAGCCACAAACACGAGTTCCTTTTTGTTAGCCTCGGCTTGTGCGCGGTCTTTCACCGGCTTCACGCCAAGCCTCATAGCCGTTTCGAGATGCGTCTGGTTGGAGTCGGGAAAAGTATTAACGAAATCGGGCACAGAATAAATCCTGTGGTGAATGGGCTTGCCGTTCTTGTCATACTTGTATGCGAGCCTTTTGTGCGGCCTTGCCATTATGCTGTCTGCCCTAAGGCGGTAAATCTCGATGCTGTCTGGTTTCGGCTGCACAGCAAGCTGGTTAGTCTGTTCGTTGTCCTTTACATCTTTCGTAAGCTGCGGAAAGATTAGTTTGATGACAAACAACACGGCAACCGTTCCATAAAATATATATATGAATAGCTTCTTTGAAGATTTGAAATTTACTTTCATTATTATGATGCAGGAGGAATGTTAGCGCAAAGTTAACAATTTTCGGCAAAGCAGGCAATTTATCCCCACACAACCGCAGTATAAAAACGCCTATACATTCGGCAAAAAAACTACACGGCATCTCGTAAAAACTCCGCCGCATCTAATTTAAATTACATGGCCCGGAATTTAAATTAGGTCTGACCTCGTTTTTACGCTTTGCGGATATAGGAAAAACGGCATTTGAGAGCCTTTTTCCGATGTCGGTTCACCGACATATTTGAAAGGTAAAGCAAATTGCAAAGGCTTTTTGTCATTCTTCTATTACATTTTGCGATAAAACGACAAAATACTTCCGAAAAACGGGAATTTAGCAAAATACAAGCGTGTTTTAGTCCGGAAATTTGCGGA
The DNA here is from genome assembly GCA_963626585.1 of Christensenellaceae bacterium Phil1. Lineage (GTDB taxonomy): Bacteria > Bacteroidota > Bacteroidia > Bacteroidales > Bacteroidaceae > UBA6398. Next base: position 12,490 of record CAVFYC010000002.1, read on the forward strand.
AGCGAGCATTTTTTCGTAAATTCGCAACACGAACCATTCTCATTTGCAGAATACAGAAAAAAACAATAACAACTAAAATATAGAGTAATGAAAAAGTATAATTTCAATGCGGGACCGTCAATACTTCCCCAACAAGTAATAAAGGCAACGACTGAAGCCTGCATTGATTTTGAGAACACGGGGCTTTCGCTCATGGAAATAAGCCACCGTAGCAAACAATTCCAACCGGTGATGGACAATGCCGAGGCTTTGATGAAAGAAATTCTCGACATTCCCGAAGGATACAAAGTATTGTTCCTTGGCGGCGGCGCAAGCACACAGTTCTGCATGGTGCCCTACAACCTTCTGGAAAAGAAAGCAGCATATCTCAACACTGGTACTTGGGCTAAAAAAGCCATAAAGGAAGCAAAACTCTTTGGAGAAGTTGTTGAAGTGGCATCATCGGCCGAAGACAATTACACATATATCCCCAAGAATTTCACAGTGCCCGAAGACGTGGATTACTTCCACATCACAACAAACAACACAATCTACGGAACAGAAATACGCAAGGAACTCGACAGCCCCGTGCTTATGGTGGCCGACATGTCGAGCGACGTACTTTCTCGCCCCGTTGACGTTTCGAAATATTCAATCATCTACGGCGGCGCACAGAAGAACCTTTCAATGGCAGGCGTTACCTTCGTTATCGTAAAGGAAGACGTGCTCGGCAAAGTGAGCCGTCCCATTCCCACGATGCTTGACTATCGCACCCACGTCTCAAAGGGTTCGATGTTCAACACACCTCCTGTTGTTCCCGTTTACTGCGCAATGAAAACCCTCGAGTGGATTAAGGAACAAGGCGGCGTGAAAGCTATGGACAAACTCGCGCACGAACGCGCAGATATCCTGTACGGAGAAATCGACCGCAACAAACTTTTCCGCGGCACCGTGAAAGAAGAAGACCGCTCGCTCATGAACATCTGCTTCGTGATGAACGACGAATACAAAGAACTCGAAGGCGAATTCTTTGAATACGCCACAGCCAAAGGTATGGTGGGAATCAAAGGACACCGCTCCGTGGGCGGTTTCCGCGCATCGTGCTACAACGCTATGCCCGTTGAAGGCGTAAAGGCTCTTGTTGAAGCAATGAAAGAATTTGAGGCAAAACATTAATAATGCAACACCACAGGTTGGACACCCAATTGCACTGCAACGGGTATCCAACCTGTTTTAGTTTTATAAAAGAACAGACATAATGAAAGTATTAATAGCAACAGAAAAACCTTTCGCCGCAGCCGCAGTTGAGGGTATTCGCAAAGCAATAGAAGGAGCAGGATACGAACTCGCACTCCTGGAAAAATATACCGACAAGAAGCAATTACTCGATGCCGTGGCAGATGCTGACGCACTGATTATCCGCAGCGACAAAGTGGACAACGAAGTTTTTGAAGCAGCTAAGCAACTCAAGATAGTTGTTCGCGCAGGAGCAGGATACGACAACGTAGACCTTGCAGCCGCTACCCAACACAATGTAGTGGTTATGAATACTCCCGGACAAAACTCCAACGCCGTGGCAGAGCTTGTACTCGGTATGCTCGTGTTTGCCGTACGTAATTTCTACAACGGCAAAACCGGAACAGAGCTTAAAGGCAAAAAACTCGGCATTCTCGCATTCGGCAACGTGGGACGCAATGTAGCGCGCATCGCAAAAGGTTTTGATATGGACGTTTACGCATACGACGCTTTCTGCCCCGCAAAGGCAATAGAAGAAGCCGGCGTAGTTCCAGTTGCGTCAAGCGATGAACTGTTTGAGAAGTGCGACATCGTAAGTTTGCACATTCCTGCAACAAACGAGACGCGCAACAGCATAAACTACGACGTAGTAACAAAACTGCCCAAGAACGGAATTCTTGTAAACACCGCCCGCAAAGAAGTAATTGACGAAGAAGGATTGCTCCAGGCACTTACAGAGCGCGAAGACTTGAAATATATTGCCGACATAGCTCCCGACCGCGCTGCCGAATTCGCAGAAAAATTTCCCGGAAGATATTTTGCAACTCCCAAGAAGATGGGGGCACAAACTCAGGAAGCAAATATCAACGCCGGCATAGCTGCTGCAAATCAAATCGTAGGTTTCCTAAAAGACGGGGTAACCAAATTTCAGGTAAACAAATAAGAAAACAAAAATCACATATCTATGGCAATTGTAAAGCCATTTCGCGGCTTGCGTCCGCCCACAAATCTTGTTGAGAACATAGAAAGCCGTCCCTACGACGTTCTCAATTCAGAAGAAGCGCGACAAGAAGCCGGCGACAACGAAATGTCGCTATACCATATCATAAAGCCGGAAATTAATTTCCCGGAAGGAACGAGCGAATACGATCCGCGCGTGTATGAAAGCGCAAAGGAACAATTCGCAAAGTTCCAGGAAAAAGGCTGGCTGGTTCAGGACGCAAACGACAACTATTATCTTTACGCCCAGACCATGAACGGAAAGACCCAGTTCGGAATTGTTGTATGCGCTGCTGTAGAAGATTACATGAACGGCGTAATAAAACGCCACGAGCTCACCCGCAAAGACAAGGAAGAGGACCGTATGAAACACGTGCGCACGACAAATGCGAATATGGAGCCGGTATTTCTTGCCTATCCCGATGACGAGGAACTCAACAACCTTATCGAACGTTACGCGGCCCAAACTCCGGTGTACGATTTCATAGCTCCAATCGACGGCTTCGGACATAAATTCTGGATTATCGCAGACGAGAAAGACAAGGAACTGATCACGGCGCGTTTTGCTCAGATGCCTGCGCTCTACATTGCCGACGGACATCATCGTTCTGCGGCTGCAGCGCTTGTAGGTGCCGAGAAAGCTAAAAACGATCCCCAACGGACGGGAAAAGAAGAGTACAACTATTTCATGGCTGTGTGCTTCCCCGCCAACCAACTTACGATACTCGACTACAACCGTGTGGTAAAGGATTTGAACGGACTTACTCCGCGCCAATTCCTAAACGCTCTCACCGACGATTTCGTGATTATCGAAAAAGGCAAAGAGAATTTCCGCCCCACCCGACACCATGAATTTTCGCTTTACCTTTGCGGAAATTGGTACGCACTTGATGCAAAAGACGGCACGTTTGACGAAGATGATCCCATAGGCGTTTTGGACGTAGACATTTCCTCACGTCTTATTCTCGACAAGGTACTTGGTATAAAAGACCTGCGCTCTTCCGACAGAATAGATTTCGTGGGGGGATTACGAGGTTTGGACGAGTTGCGTCGCAGAGTGGATTCCGGTGAAATGACTGCGGCCCTGGCGCTCTACCCCGTGTCTATGGATCAAATCATATCCATTGCCGACAGCGGAAAGATAATGCCGCCAAAAGCAACATGGTTTGAGCCGAAACTTCGCAGCGGATTGGTTGTTCATAAACTCGACTGATTTCGCGCAAAACATTTATAAAACAAACACCAAGGCGCGGAATTTCTTCTGCGCCTTGGTTCTTTAAAATCTTATCGCCATGATAAAAACAAAAAGACTTTCCTTTTTAATTTCGTTGCTTTTGGCAACCGGTAGCATGCACGCCCAAGAAAAAGCGGGTGTGATAACGCAAACTTCGCCTTCAAGAGCGGAATATTTTTCTTGGATTAACAACACCAATGAAGGCGCTAACGAAAAACAAACTCTGATAAATCTTGATTTCTTCCGCTGGCTGCAAAACACCTACGGCATGAAAATCGACATTTATGCCTTTGATGCAGGCGCGATAGACGGTGCAAATATTTACGGGAACACTTATGATGCGCGCTTCAAGAGACATTTTCCAAACGGTTTCGATGCTGTGGCAAAAAGTGCCGCAAGCATAGGGGCGCGTCTTGGCGTGTGGTGTGGTCCTGACGGCTTCGGCGATACCGAAGAAGAGGCCAACAAAAGAATCGACATGATGTCGGAACTTGTGGAGAAGTATAATTTCGGACTGTTCAAGATGGATGGGGTTTGCGGTCAGCTTCGCAATACGAAATACGACTATTTCGACAAGATGATGACGCGTATCCGAAAAACTTCGCCCGATTTCATTCTGCTCAACCACCGCTTGGATCTCGGTCCGGGCACGAAACATTCCACAACGTTCCTTCTCGGAGGAGCAGAAACGTATATCGACGTGCTTATGACCAACAGTATGACAGCGCCGCACCATCGCGGAGAGGCCATAAGCCGACAAACGCCTGACAAACTCAACCGTCTTACAGAAGATCACGGCGTATGTTTGTCTTCGTGCCTTGATTATTGGGAGGACGACATTGTTTTGCAGGCTTTCGGGCGCGAACTTATTTTGGCCCCCGAACTTTATGGCAACCCGTGGCTTCTGCGCGACGACGAATTCCCTCAACTGGCATTTTTCTTCAATCTTCACCGCCAATATCGCGACATTCTTGTAAACGGGGTGAAGTTGCCGGAAGACAAATACGGTCCGGAGGCTCTTTCACGCGGCGACGGGAACACGCGCTTCCTTACACTGCGAAACCTTACCTGGAATCCTGTAACCTATCACATAAATCTTGGCAAGGAAATCGGACTTGAATCGAACAACAGCAAGGTTAAGGCGCGTCTTTACCACCCTTATATTTTCGACATGGGAAACCACGCCTACGGAAGCACTATCGATGTAGAAGTGCAGCCGTTCCGTTCGGCTCTCGTGAAAGTTACGAATGTCAAGGAGAAAGATAAAATTGCCTTGAGCGGCATTCCTTATAATATAGTGAACGATTATAGCGGCAATCCCACAGTGAAATTGCTCGGCATGCCGGGAATGAGCTACAAGATGAAAGTTGAGCGCGGCAACGTGGCCTACAAATCGTCGGACATCGACGGCAAGAGCGTTGGCGCGGCAAAAGGGAGCACCGTAACAGTGAAATTCCCGGGCGAGAAGCTCACATTGCCGTATTTCCGCCATATATCCGACATGCAGCAGTGCGAAATTCCAAACGATGCGTCTGCTATATATTATGCCACATGCTATGCTGCCGACAACAACGCCCTTGAAGTGCGCTCGTTGGAGCGTTCTGGCGAGACCAAGATACCGCAGGTGAAAGCTGCCCGCGATGCCTTTTTCAATCAAAAGGTATTCAGGGAACGCGAGATATGGGACAAATATTTGTTTGACGGCGACAAGTCTACGGCATTCTCGGTAGCAGTGAGATGGAACGACCATTCGTCCGACGGCTCTACCGCATTTATGGTTGACATGGGCAAAGAGCAGGCGCTCGACCAAATCACAATCGACTGCCCCGACGAATATTCCATCACGCCATATAAATCGGAAGAAGGAGCACGGCTCAATGTTTCGGCCGACCTTGTAAACTGGAAATCAATTCCGTTTTATGTAGGCCCTCATGCCGAAATCGACGTATCAAAGGCGGGCAAATTCAGATACATGAAGCTCGACCGCACCCCGCTGCGCGTTTCCGAAGTAGCGGCAAGCGTTGGCGGCAAACCGGTTGACCGCAGCAATTGGCGCGCATCAAACCTATTCCGTAACTACAATGGTGCAAAACACGCTTGGAGCAGTTCGTTTACGCTCGACGAAATACCCGAAAAAGCCTATTTGTGCATCGCCATAAACGGAGAATGCGGCACAGAAGGTGCATGGGCTGGTATAAAAGTTGACGGAAAGTATGTAGGCTGCCCCGACCGCGCACCTTCGTTCACCGCCAACACTTGGGAATTCCGCGTGCAGACTGTAAACAAAAACTACACCTATTATGTTCCGCTCACTCCCGACATGAAAGGTAAAACCATAGAGGCCTACGCTTTCTCGTTTGGCACTTCGGAACTCAAACCGCAAATTTGGTTGAACACCTACCCTATTCCGTTCAAACAAAAGACACTAACACTTCACAAATAAGCAGTTACAACCTATCTACATAGTGCGTCGCATAAGAGGTATGCGACGCATTTTTTTGTTATCCCAATGCCGTTTTTACGATGTCTGATATCGTTAAAACTAGGTCAGACATAATTTAAATTCCGACGCATCTAATTTAAATTAGATGCGTCGGAATTTTTTCGATATCCCACGCATAAAAAATCCCGCGCAATATACCCCATACAACAAGCCACAAAACAGTTTCTCCGTCCGTATTGACAAAATGCAAAGCGCAAAACGTCCAAACAAGCTCAAATCGAAGCAAACTTTGAACGTTTGTTCATTTTTCAACAACAAAAACATTTATTTTTCAGGAATATGGCTATCAAACAAACTTTTTGTATATTTGCATTACGATAAAGAAGTATTAACCCACAGAGTAATTTTAAATGAAATCAAACGAAGTAATCGAAAATCTGAAACGCCGCTATCCGGGTCAGCCCGAATATATTCAGGCCGTTTCGCAGGTTCTCCCCACTATTGAGGAAGTGTATAACCAGCACCCCGAATTTGAGAAAACCAATCTCATAGAGCGCCTCTGCGTTCCCGATCGCGTGATCCAATTCCGCGTAACATGGGTGGACGACAAGGGCAACGTGCAGGTTAACAACGGCTACCGTGTGCAGCACAACAACGCTATCGGCCCCTACAAAGGCGGTATTCGTTTCCACTCCTCCGTAAATCTCGGAATCCTCAAATTCCTTGCATTCGAACAGACATTCAAGAACTCCCTCACCACATTGCCAATGGGCGGTGCCAAAGGTGGTAGCGATTTCAGCCCGCGCGGAAAGAGCAATGCCGAAATCATGCGTTTCTGCCAGGCATTCATCACCGAACTTTGGAGAAACATCGGTCCCGATACCGACGTTCCCGCAGGCGATATAGGCGTAGGCGGTCGCGAAGTAGGCTACATGTTCGGTATGTACAAGAAGCTTACACGCGAATTCACCGGAACATTCACCGGCAAAGGCCTCGAATTCGGCGGTTCTCTGATTCGCCCCGAAGCAACTGGCTACGGAAACGTTTACTTCATGCTCGAAATGCTCAAGACAAAGGGCATCGACGTGAAAGGAAAGACTGTTTGCGTGAGCGGCTCGGGCAACGTGGCACAATACACCGTTGACAAACTCATCGATCTCGGTGCAAAAGTTGTTACTCTCTCCGACTCCGACGGCTATATCTACGATCCCGACGGCATCGACCGCGAAAAGTGGAACTATGTCATGGAACTCAAAAACGTGGAACGTGGACGTATTCGCGAATATGCCGAGAAATACGGCGTGAAATACGTGGCAGGCGCACGTCCTTGGAACGAAAAATGCGACATTGCGCTCCCCTCTGCAACACAAAACGAAATAGACGGCGATGATGCACGCGCACTCGTAGCAAACGGCGTGATAGCAGTGAGCGAAGGCGCAAACATGCCCAGCACTCCCGAAGCAATCAAAGTGTTCCAGGACGCAAAGATTCTCTACTCCCCGGGCAAGGCTGCAAACGCAGGCGGCGTATCGGTTTCGGGCCTCGAAATGACTCAGAACTCAGAGCGTCTCAACTGGACAGCCGAAGAAGTGGACAAGAAACTCCACAACATTATGCAGGATATCCACGCAGCATGTGTGAAATACGGCACAGAACCCGACGGATACATCAACTATGTGAAAGGCGCAAATATCGCCGGCTTCATGAAGGTTGCAAAAGCAATGATGGCGCAGGGCATTCTCTAAACACCCTTCCCCAACCTTATAATAAATCCTCGCGACTGTAAACAACAGCCGCGAGGATTGTTTTTGGAAAACCACAGCCCCCAAACGGCATTGCCAAAACAGATAGGCTCGCTTTTCCAAGAAAAGTCCGCCCTATAATTCCTTGTTATATGCCCTGGTTTTGTTGTCATCTCCAATTGAATTTGTTACATTTCCTGCCACAGCGCAAAATGTAACAGAAAAAGCAGGAAAAAAAGAGGAGAAATGCTATATATTCGCATTTGAAATCAAAACTATAAGCCAAAACTTTACGATTATGAGCAAATTCAAAACCCCTACTCTCAACACGCTGTCGGCAAAAAACATCGCGGCGACACTTGCCCTCCTTTTCTCTACAGTATTCCCGGCAACCTCCTATGGCTTTGGCACGGGAATCACTTTCGAATACACGCATAATAACACGACCTGCAGATACGAAATTATAAACAGATACCAGCGTTATGTGGAATTAGACCAGTATATAAACACTACATACGGCAACAATCCCGACCCCGACAAGGTGATACTTCCTGAAGTTGTGGAATACCAAGGCACGAAATACGAGGTAAGATGGATAAACGCCAGTGCTTTCAGAAACGAAACAGGTATTGAATGCCTCAAACTTCCCTCCAAAGTCACGGAAATACAACCCTACACTTTCGAAGGCTGTACAGATCTTAAAGAGGTGCAACTACCCGACAGTCTGCGCTGGATTTATTACAACGCCTTCCAAAACTGCTCCTCGCTTGAAAGCATCACCCTCCCCCAATATTTGTATGCAATCGGGCCGAATGTGTTCAGGGGTTGCCGCAGTCTCAAATTCGTCGCATTCAGAAAATATCGAAAAGAAAAAATAGAAAAGGGAGGAATTAACGAAACGACATTCGACATAAGCGACATAGACTCCGACACGCCCATATATCCGCAAACGCTGTACACAAGTTCCGACAGGTTGGCCGAGCTGCAACAAACCTCCCCCTGGAATCTGTTCGGGGAAGTCAAGGCTTCAAAAGGATATTATGTCGAGATTGCAGGGCAGATGGTAAACGACCTCAATCGCTCCTACATAAATCTTTGGAACACGAAGTTTGGATCGAGCGGCAGAATTTACTTCGACCCCACCACCTCTACACTTACGCTCGACAACCTGAAATGGGATTACAGCAATCACAGCATCATCGATAACTTCGGGAACCCAAAACTGACCATAAGAGTAAAAGGCGAGTGCATACTTGGTGTTGATTCCGACGATGCCATATTGTTTTTGGCAGGGGACAACACATCCACAACCATAACCAATGCCGACAAAAACTCCTCGCTGACATTAAGGCTCGGGGCGAAGTCTTCCGGCATAAACGCATCAAGAAATACACAATGCATACTTGACAACGCAAATTTGATAATAGAAAGCTATCCAGACGTGGACAGTTTTGAATCTGGTATAGACGGAAAGCCCGGATGGGGAACAGGAGGCATGGGAAACCTCAGCATAATCAACAGCGTTGTGCAGATTACGAAATCCCCGGCAAGCGGAGTTGCAATCGGGGGCTTCCTGTCCATGAAACTTGACGGCTGCAAAATAATCACACCCGAGGATGCCACTATCGGAGACGACTACACAATATGCGAAAATGGGGAAGCCGCAAAGAAAGTGCTGATAGCCCCCGCCGGACACCCCGTGGGCATTGCCCCCGCGAAAAAAAGCCCAGCGTCCGGGCGCAAAGGCATATATACGCCCGACGGCGTAAGACTCGCAACGCCCTTCGATATGTTGCCGCGAGGAATATACATTGTAAACGGAAAGAAAATGGTGAAGTAATAACGCCCGCCAACACCTCCCCCAACCGCATAAAAGCAACAGGGCGCGCTTTCATGACGCACCCTGTTGTTGTACTTATCTCCGTTCGTGGTAGGAAATCCCAAAAGAAAGCCACGGTATCCAAAACCTTGCTTATCTCATTATGTCATAGCCTAATTTGTTCCAAAGTCCAAACGTTACCAAAACATTGCAAAGCGATGCAATTTAGAGCGTATGCAATACGTTCCTACGGAGGTTATTGATTAAAAGAACTTCGTTTCGGCAAACCGCGTTCAAATTCGGTTTGTTCTGCTCAAAAGGTAATAATCGAGCGTTACCATCGCCGCCATTGCCTCCACAATAGGCACAGCGCGCGGCACAACACAAGGATCGTGGCGACCGCGTGCGGCAATTACAGTAGGATTGCCGTTCACATCTACCGTGCGCTGCTCAACTTTCAACGTAGGTACGGGCTTGAACGCCACACGGAAGGTAACGAGATTTCCATCTGTGATGCCGCCCAAAACACCGCCGTTGTGATTTGTCTCAGTTGTGATGCCGCCATTCCCATCGGGTATGAAAGGGTCATTATATAGTGTGCCGTGCTTCGCAGCTGCGTCAAAACCGTCACCAAGTTCGAAGCCGCGCGCCGCATTTATCGACATACACGCCGAAGCAAGCGCTGCATGGAATTTTCCAAAGACTGGCTCGCCAAGACCTGCGGGGCAACCTTTTATTATACAACTCACAACGCCACCAACTGTGTCGCCGTCTTGAAGCGCACGCTTCACTTCGTTCTCCATGCTCAATGCAGCATCGGCACAAGGGCAGCGCACAGCATATTTCTCAATATCTTCAATGGAATACCAAACATAATTGCGACTAATGCCTATGGCGCCTATCTGAGAGGTATAAGCCTCCACCTCAATTCCGACCTTGCGAAGCGCAAGTTTGGCAAAAGCCCCGGCCACAACACGCGCAATCGTTTCGCGTGCGCTTTGACGTCCGCCGCCACGGTAGTCGCGCAAACCATATTTCTCATAATATGTAAAATCGGCGTGGGAAGGACGAAATATATCCTTCAATTCCGAATAATCCTTGGAGCGTTGGTTTTCATTTCTCACCTCAAACCCTATCGGTGTGCCTGTGGTCTTGCCTTCAAACACTCCCGAGAGAATTTCCACCTTATCGGATTCCTTACGCGGCGTACTTATTGCGCTCTGACCGGGACGGCGGCGATCCAGTTCGCTTTGAATGAAATCCAAGTCCACCTCAATACCCGCCGGCATGCCATCAATCACTCCGCCCACAGCTACACCATGGCTTTCGCCAAAAGACGTAAGTCGGAAAACTGTCCCTATTGTATTCATATTATATTGTATGTCTTTTTTCTTAAATCAAGTTTCTCATTTGAACCTTATGTCGGAGATTACATCGGCTTTTACGTAATCGTTAATCTTCTTCACGAGCACGCTACGCTGCATAAAAAGATTGTTTCGCAATGCCGGCGAAGCTACCTCTACAAACATCACGCGGTTGTAGATTTTCACGTTTCCTGTAGCCTTTGCCACACGTTCGCCAACAATCTTCTCCCACGCATCAACGGCTCTCGCTTCATTTAGCGGCGTTTCCAATCCGAGTTCGCGCAACAGAGCGGGAACTACATCGCACACTGCTTCCACTTTTCGCCTTCTCATAGCGCCACCTCGCCTCCCGTTACATTAAACACCCTATAATCTTGTTCCGTAGCTTCGAGTATCGGCGAAAGTTTCCCACGATCGGTATCCGTGATAAAGATCTGGCCGAAATCATTTCCCGCAACCATATTTACTATCTGGGAAACGCGCGAAGCATCAAGCTTGTCAAACAAATCGTCAAGCAACAACAACGGAACGCTACCTGTTCCAGAATGGCGCAGCAAGTCAAACTGTGCGAATTTCAGCGCCAACAAGAATGATTTTGTCTGTCCTTGCGAGCCTTCGTTGCGTATCGGGTATTCGCCAAGACACATCTGCAACTCATCACGGTGCACCCCGTGGAGCGAATATCCCAGAATCCTGTCCTTTCCCCGCCCATTACGTATCGTTTCATAGAGCGGACCGCGCTGACAATGCGAAACGTATGTAAGAGACGGGCGCTCCTTGTCCACAGAAATCAACGAATAATATTTTTGAAAGAGAGGCGTAAGTTTTTCGGCAAGTATCTGTCGCGCTGCAAAGATTTTCTCGCCTTCAACAGCCATTTCCTCCTCATAGATTTCAAGCATGGCAACATCGGGCTCGGCATCAGCTTTCAGCAAAGCGTTTCTCTGTTTTAAGGCGCGGTTGTATTTTATAAGCGAATCAAGATAGAGCCGGTCGTATTGCGAGATAACTATATCCATAAACTTTCTGCGCGCATCGCTACCGCCCGTTACAAGTTCCACATCGTTAGGAGAAACCATTACAAGCGGAATCAGACCGATATGTTCGGCAAAACGTTTATACACTTTCTTGTTCAGGCAAAACCGTTTGCTTTTGTGTGGCTTCACACCGCACGCCACGTCGAAACTATCTCCCTCGTCATTGACATAATTCCCCTGCACCATCATATAATCCTCGCCATGTTTCACCACAAGAGCGTCGAGATTTGTGGTTGCGCTATGGCAGAAAGACATATAATATATAGCGTCGAGAACATTTGTCTTGCCCTCACCATTTTTTCCTATCAAGCAATTGATCTTTGGTGAAAACTTCAATTCTGCCCCCGCTATATTTTTATAGTTTATGAGAGAAAGTCTGTCAAGTATCATAAAAACACCATTTCTAACGTGCGAAGTTAGCTGTTTTCCGCAGGTTGAAGCGGGTAAAAGCATAGAAAAACGCACAAAAGCCAAAAAAGTAGGAATAAAATTTTACCATTTCAATCTAAAAAGCTAATTTTGCTCCCGCATAACAGCAATAAACGATAGAACTTCAAAAAATATGGCAATCACCAAGAATAATAACGCAACTGAAATGTCTGAAGCAATCAGCCGTTCAGAAGCATTCCTTATAAAACAGAAGAAACCTTTGCTTATAGTATTGGCGGCAATCATCGTAATCGTTGGCGGCTGTCTGCTATACCATAATTTCGTAACTCTTCCTCAAGAAGAAAAAGCGTCAACCATTCTCGCTAAAGGCCAGGAGTATTTCGCTCAAGGCGATTGGCAGAAAGCTATCTCTGGAGACGGTGCAAGTTTCCCTGGCTTCGCAAGCGTGGCAAAGCAATACAGCGGAACAAAAGCTGGCAACCTCGCAAATTTCTACGCAGGTATCTCCCTTTACAATTCAGGTAAGGCACAGGAAGCTCTTAAATACCTCAAAGAATACAGCACATCAGGCGACGCGATGATTGAACCCGAAGCTATCGGTGCAATAGGCGATTGCTATGCCACACTCGGGCAGAAAGACGAAGCTGTGGAGCAATTCAAGAAAGCTGCAAAGACTGCTGACAACAATTCACTAAGCCCCGTATTCCTTGTAAAGGCTGGCGAAATCCTTGAATCGCAGAACAAATTTGATGAGGCTGTAAAACTTTATCAGGAAGTAAAAGACAAATACGTACAGAGCGCAATGCAGCAAGATATCGACAAATATATCGAGCGCGCTACTGTAAAGAAATAAAAAGACATAGAGATGTCAAGCAACGCATTCCAACTTAGCGACAGCGATATGGCCCCCGTTCCTTCTGGTAAGGGCATGCGGGTAGGAATTGTAGCAAGCGAGTGGAATGAAAATATCACCAAAGCCCTCCTAAACGGCGCAAAAGAGACTCTGATATCAAACGGAGTTGATGCGAAAGACGTTGTTGTAGAGATTGTGCCAGGCAGTTTTGAACTGATATTCGGGTGCTCGCAAATGGTAAAGAAGCACGACGTAGACGCAGTGATTGCAATCGGTTGTGTAATTCGAGGCGACACTCCTCATTTCGATTATATTTGTCAGGCAGTAAGCAGTGGTATTTCAAAGTTGAATGTAGAAGAAAATGTGCCCGTTATATTCGGATTGCTCACCACAAACAGTCAGGAGCAGGCAGAAGAAAGATCGGGCGGAATACTTGGAAATAAAGGCGACGAGTACGCTATCACGGCTTTGAAGATGATAGCTTTCGCCCAAAAGTATAAATAATTATCTGGAGATAAGGGCAAATTCCAGAGTGGCCAAATGGGGCAGACTGTAAATCTGCTGACGTTCGTCTTCGGTGGTTCGAATCCATCTTTGCCCACAAGAAAGTCTGTTGGAAATTCCAGCAGACTTTTTTGTTTGCCTTTCTTTTTCACCCAACATTTGTCAGTTCCGAAAAAATATCCGGTGTGTTTTGTATTATATCTTAGGATTTCACAGTTATATCTGACATTCTTGAAATTCGAGCCGAGGTTATCTCTATAAAGTCCGATGTTTTTGCTATTAGATCAGACCATTTTGAAAAAAGACCATGATGTTTTAGACGAAAGGGCCGATGTCTTTGAACAAACACCATGGAGTCTTAAACGGAAGGTCTGATGTCTTTGAAATTTGCTCCCACGAAATCACAATTTGCTCCCATGAAACGACAGTTAGATGCCGCGAAAATATAGTTTGCTCCCACGAAAATATGGTTTGGTGCCGCAAAAACGACTGTTTAATGGGTTGGGATTTTTGGTGGATCCATCAACTTTACGCATAATGGCCGTATGCCCGACTTGGCATATAACAAAAAAAGCGCAGCCACTCGGCTACGCCAATCTTTATAGGAATGGATCGCTCAGTCCTAACTATATACTCGCATGTAGTCAAAGCGCAACACGCCCGATGCCTTTCAAATCGAGTGTTGCCTGCACTCCGAGAGCCTTGAATACCCGCATCATGCTTGAGAAAGAGAGACTTTTCCCACTTTCCAACCGCGAAATCTGCGCTTTCTGCACTCCCATCTTCTCGCCCAATTGTTCTTGAGTTAAGTTTTGGGCAAGTCTCGCCCGCCTTATGGCCTCTCCAACTTTGTAGGCATGAATTTCCCCGGTAACTTCGGCATCAAACTTGTCTCTCTCCGGCGTTCCAACCGGTCCGAGGTCTTCGTTTAGCAATTCTTCCGTTGTGTAAAGTTTCAATTTATCCATATTCTCTGTTATTTTGCCTCGTAATACTTCTTTCGTTGCGCTTCGGCCTTAGCTATCTCCTTGGCCGGCACTTTCCAAGTTTTCTTGATGAAACCATGAGTGGCAACCACCAACCGCTTCTCCTGCTCGTCCCAAAATGCCAACAACCGATACTGCATACCGTTGTAGAGGGTGCGCAGTTCCCAAAGATCGGAGTACCCGTCCAGTTTCTTGAACAACTCGCAGTCCATCACGCCGCCCTCTATCTTGACTACATTATAGTAAATCTTCTTGCGAGCAGCAATAGGTAGGGATTTGATAAAGTCCCTGGCGTCTTGCATATAGACTACTTGGAGCTTTTTCTGCAATTCCATGCTACAAAGATAAAAAAAGTTTCCACTATCCGCAACTAGATAGCCATTGTTTTCAATCAGAGACACATTTTTTACAGGATAACTGAGTGGAATTTTTATGGGATTCGAGGGCGCGAAAAGCGGGATTTGGCGGGGCGGGAAGCTGGATTCGACGGCGGAAAAATTCCGCCGCATCTAATTTAAATTTGGTGGCCCGGAATTTAAATTAGGTCTGACCTCGTATTCCACTATATCCGACTTCGTATTTTACTATGTCTGATACCGTATTTCGCTATGTCTGACCCCGTGTTTCACTATGTCCGACCTCGTGTTTTACTATGTTTGATACAGTATTTCACTATCCTATATCGTATTTTCCGACGTCTGATATCGTAAAAAACAATGTCTGACATTATTCAAACGATGTCAGACATCGTTTGAATAATAAGGCATCTTGTTGAAACGAGAACAGATATCGTTTGAACAAGATGCCTTGTTATTTTCACGAAAACCGTTTGGTTTTTCGTGATATCAAATCAAATGGAATGTGCTTGCAATATATAGCACTCCATATCCCAGCAACAGGGAAACTATACCCACGATGAGTCCTATTTTGAGCATTTCGTTTTGCTTCACAAGGCCCGTGGAATGTGCTATGGCATTTGGGGGTGTACTGATAGGCAGACACATTGCCGAAGATGCGGCTATTGCCACGCCGATAATCATTATGGTGGAGCCGCCGCCCTTGAGCGAATCGCCCATACCGCTACACACTGTGGCGAGAATGGGAATGAGGAGCGCGGCAGTGGCTGTGTTGGAAATGAAATTGGAGAGCAGATAGCAGATAAGCGTGGAAATCAAAATGATAACCAGCGGCGACCAACTGCCAAACGGTATAGACTCGATGGCAACGTCGGCAAGACCCGAATCTTTGAGACCAAGGCCGAGGGCAAAGCCACCTGCTACCATCCATATCACACTCCAGTTGATTTTCTCAAGGTCGCGCGCGGTAATTACTCCCGTTATGGCGAAAACTCCCATGGGTATCATCGCCACTGTGTTGGCATCAATTCCCGTTAGCTTGTCGAACATCCACAGCAGAATGGTTGCCACAAATGTGATTCCCACAACTACCGTGCGCCAATTGCGCTGCACGGCGCAGTTTATATCCAGATCGATGGTTTTCTTGCTGAACGGGAAAAACTTCTTGAGCAAAAACCATGATATTATAAGCATCACAACAACGTAGGGCAGCATGAAACTTACCCATTGCCCGAACCCGATGCCGAGATTGAGACCTTCGGGGTCGTTAAGGTATTTGAGCGCGATTGCATTTGGGGGCGTGCCGATAGGAGTAGCCATACCGCCGATATTTGCAGCCACCGGAATGGAAAGAGTGAGGGCTATGCGCCCTTTTCCGTTTGCCGGCAGCGCCTTGAACACCGGTGCAAGAAACGTGAGCATCATTGCCGCCGTGGCAGTGTTGCTTACAAACATCGAGAATGTGCCTGTGATAAGAATGAAGCCAAGCAAAACTTTTTCGCTATCGTGCCCGAACGGTTTGAGCAGGGTTCGCGCCAAACGGAAATCAAGACCGGCTTTCGTGGCAGCTATTGCCATTACAAATCCGCCGAGAAAGAGAATGATTATAGGGTCGGCAAACGTTGCCATGATGTCTTTCGACTTCAACAAAACGCCAAGGTTTCCGCCCGAGTCGTCCCGAAAAAACGCGAAACTGTTGTTTGAAAGCGTGAGCAACATTATCGTTATGATCGAAAGCGACGTTGCCCAGGCTGGAATGGCTTCGGTGAGCCACATGATAGTGGCAAAAACAAAAATGGCTATAACTCGTTGTTGCACTACCGTAAGCCCGTCGATACCAAATACCGATGAAGGCAAATTCCATACGATAACGGTGATAGCCAAAGCAATTAGAAATTCTACGAGTTTGCTGATGCGCAAACTCCCTGTCAGTTGGTTGGATTCTTCGTCCATGGTTGGGAAATTTTAATGGTTAGTATTGTTTTTATTTGGGGATACGCAGCGCTTATGTCTGTTTTCCCTACAATTAGCTACTACGAATGTAGGAAAAATTGCAATACGCGCAAAGCAAATTCCAATAAAATCGAAGCAAAGTCAAACTTTAGGTGTTTTTAGGTGCAAAAAAGCGGCAAAAACGAGCATTTCGCATCGCTTCCCTCTGCTTGCAGACACAAAAAACCGCCCTGCGTTTTCATCGCAGGGCGGTGTATCATAACGATTCCTCTTGTGGTTAAGCGAGAAGCTTCTTCACGATATCTGAAATCTTTTTGCCATCGGCTTTTCCGGCAAGAGTTTTCGACGCGATGCCCATGACCTTTCCCATATCACGCATGGAACTTGCACCGGTCTGCTCCACAATCGCCTTTACTTCTTTCTCGATTTCCTCGTCTGAGAGAGGCTTGGGCATATATTCCTCTATAACATTTGCCTGTGCCTCTTCCTCTTCGGCAAGGTCGGGACGATTTTGCTGACGATACAACGCAGCCGTATCTTTACCCTGCTTTGCAAGTTTTGCAAGAATTTTCAGAGCCTTGTCATCGGGTAGCTCATCGTTTGCACCGGGAGCCGTTTTTGCCTCGATGAAGTTCTTTTTGATGTTGCGCAATGCTTCGAGGCGCACCTTGTCGTGCGCTTTCATTGCAGCCATTATGTCTTTACTTATTTGGTCGAATAGTGCCATTGTTTAGCTATTAAATGTTATTGTTCCTTGAGTTTTTTGTGAAGAGGTCTCTTCTTTGGAAATTTCCACGGGAGCTCCGCTGTAGTTTTTTTCATATATGCGGCGCAACATCGCGCTGGTTCTGTTTACGGTAGGAGTTTGTTCCACCATAGATATGATGTCGTCATTATCTATATCCACTTCTTTGAACTTAAATACATGGTGTGAACGACGATAAGAACCCTCGCGGTTGGTATCTCCATAGCCGAATTTCTTACGGCGGATTTCGTTCTTTTCTTCTATTTCTGCATCTCGAGCCGCACGTTCCGAATCGCTTTCTCCTGTGCGACGAAGATAATCTTCCATGTATGGCACATCGTTAAGACCAAAGCCCGAAGCAAGCACAGTAATTTTCACTTGTTTGCCAAGCGACGGATCGAAAGCTATACCCCATTTTACCTCGAAGTTCCGGCCGAATTTACTCATAAAGTCGTGCACCTCGTTCATTTCTTCCATGGTGATAGTGTCTTCGGGCTTTTCGGAACAATAGATATAGAGCAAAACTTTCTTTGCATCAAAAATATCATTGTTGTTGAGCAACGGAGAATTGAGCGCATCGTCGATTGCCCCCTTTACACGGAATTCACCTTCGCCGGTACCAGTACTCATTATCGCTACACCGCCATTGCGCAACACAGTACACACATCATTGAAATCAAGATTTATTCTCCCGTGGGTGGTAATGATTTCTGCAATACTTCGCGCCGCAAGCGTGAGAGTGTCATCGGCACGTCCGAAAGCATCACTAATGGTAAATCCCGGATATATCTCGCGCAAACGTTCATTGTTCACAACAAGCAACGCATCTACGTTTTTGGAAATCTCCTCTACACCGTCAAGCGCCTGATCAATCTTGTGATTGCCTTCAAATTGGAAAGGAATGGTAACAATTCCTATCGTAAGAATGTTTTTACTCTTCGCTTCGTGGGCAATTATAGGTGCAGCGCCTGTTCCGGTTCCGCCTCCCATTCCTGCGGTGATAAATACCATTTTCGTTCCGTCAGACAGCATCTTGTCTATAGACTCTATGCTCTCTTCGGCAGCATGGCGTGCTTTCTCGGGAATATTGCCGGCACCAAGTCCTTCGCTTCCCAATTGCACTTTAACCTGAACCGGAGAATCTTCAAGAGCTTGCGCGTCTGTGTTGCAGACAACAAAACTCACATCGTGTATTCCCGTTTGATACATATGGTTCACTGCGTTTCCGCCGCCGCCACCTACACCAATTACTTTTATAATGTGAGGATTTCCTGTATTGAATGCAAAATCTACCATTTGCTGTTCGTCTCTTGCCATATATTGTTTGCTACTTTTTTTAGTCATAAGATTGCCTTGTCAAAAAATAATTCTTAAAGGATAAGACCTTCAAAGATTCAGGAAAATTACTTTTCTGTTTCCGTGTCCTCTGGTTCTACAAGTTTTTGGGCCAATTCTTTCAACCGTTCCCAAGATCTCTTCAATGCGCTCGGTTTCTTTGGTTCTGATGGCTCTGGCTTTTTCTGAGGTTCCGTGGCATCATGTTCATTAAGTTTCTTAACATTATCTCCTGCGTCAGAATTTTTTATCGTCGAGCCTTCGTTTCCACCATTAGCATCATCTCCACCAAACAATCCGCCATCTTCGGGTATTTCTTCGCCGACACAATTTTCTTTGCCTTGAGCTATTGCAGAAAGAATACCATTCAACGTTCCTTCCGCCTTCTTTATTTCTACGAATTTGGAATTAACGGGAATACTGAAAGTCTTGGCAAATTTAATCTTCTCGGTTCCTATCTGCGTAAACTGCTTGAACGCCTTGTTCAAATCGCGAAGATTTGCGCCGCCGCCCGTTAAAATAGCTCCGCTAATCAAATCATTCTCCGCCTTAAGGCCCGAGCGTTTGATTTGTTCTTCTACATTTACAAGAATCTCCTCAATACGAGCCTCTACAATCTCTGCAAGTTCACGGGCTTTTATCTCGCGGCCATCTTTAAGATTGTATTTTTTATCAGCATCAGCTTCCATTGTCTCTTTGTCAGAATAAGCCGAACCATATTGGCGCTTCAATTCTTCGGCTTCGCTTTCTTCTATTTTGAAAACCGATGCAATATCTTTCGTAATATTTCCTGCTCCAAGAGGAATCACTGCCAAGCGACGGAGAAGCTTTGAAGAATATATTGCCACAGATGTTGTGTCTTTTCCAAAGTCTACAAGCACACATCCTGTGCGCATAGCGTCCATACTAAGCAAACTGTCTCCCAAAACAATCGGGGTCATCATATATTCTACGTTCTTAAAACCTGCGCTGTTAAGGCATTCCTTTATGAGTTCGTAGAATTTATGTCTATAATATATGTTCAAAAAATTACCCTTTATTTTGTTGGCAACAACTCCAGCTACCGAAGCAGAAGATATAAGCCGTTGGTTTCCTCCATAATAGTCTTGTGGAATTATTTTTGTAAGCCAATAATCAGAAACAGTAATTTGGCGATTCTCTTCGTATAAGTCATTTACAATTTCCTGGGTAATTTTTGTCTCTACATCAAATTCCCGGGTAACGGCATTGAGCATAGAGTGTAGGCTTTGCCCACCAATACAAACATACACGTTTGAAAGTCTATGTTTGATGGAGTTTTCCAATTGTAATTTGATATTTTTGAGACACTCTGTGGTTTGGTCTACATTGCAAACCATTCCCCGGCGAATGAACGCAGACGAATCTTCCTTGACAAACGCTTTGATTTGTATGCTGCCGTCTGCCATTCTGCCCCCTATCATACCTGTGATTTTTGACGAGCCGATTTCAATGGCAGCTATTAAATTGTCCTCTATATTATTTGTAGCCATATTGCTTTTTTATTTCTTACATATTATCTGATTGTCGTATTCTAAATCTATTTTGGAATACTTGTTCCAACCCACTTGGCTTAGAACTTGCGAATAAAATGTTTTCAACCGCTTCAGTTTTTGCGAAACTCCAACGGGTTGGCCTATATATATAACATGCTCCCCTACCCTTGGATACATCTCCACGTTTCCTACACTGTCAACATTTATCTGCTCTATTTGGTTGTCCCAAAATTTGTCGTACTTAAGGAGTTTTCCCAACGGCAACAATTTCGCGTGGGCATATTTCTGTGTAATCTTCCCTGTAGCCACCACCAAATCTGCGGAATAGTGCATGTGTGGCATTATCTTTCCCCTCGTGTCAATATAATAGTTATCGCCGTTGTCTGCAATGATTCTCATTACCGGCAGACGCTGGCTTACTGTTACGTATACATGTCCGCCTGCTGTTTTATAGCTCGTTACATTATCTATAAACGGATTCTTCGCAAGCACATTTTCTATCTGCCCGCAATCTATTCCGTTCATTTTTTTTCCTATCGGATAAACTTTTGCTTCACGTAAAAGCATACGGATTTCCGACGGTGTGATAAATCCAGCTACATCGCTATCCTTTACAACAACGTCTACTGCCGTACAATGCTGGCGTACTTCGGGATTATTGAACACTGTTACAGCCAATCCCAAATATACCATCAATATTAGGAGCAATAATATTTTAAGCAGACTTTTCATCTATCTTTTTAGCTGCGAGGTAGTAGGATTTTGGTTATTTCCGGAGTCATGTTATCCAAATCTCCGGCGCCCAAAATCAAAAGAACATCAACATCCATGCTGCGCACAACGTCAAGCACATCGTCCTTGCGAATAATGCGTCTTTTCATATCGGGACGAAGATTGTCGTAAATCAAACGGCTTGTAATTCCCGGAATAAGTCTTTCGCGAGCCGGATAAATCTCGGTAAGTACCACTTCATCGAGAAGCGACAAGCTATTTGCGAAATCCTTATAGAAATCACGGGTACGGGAATACAAATGCGGTTGGAATATTGCAGCAATTTTACGACCGGAGAAAACTTTGCGCACAGACTTTATACACTGTTCTATCTCCTTTGGGTGATGGGCGTAGTCGCTTATAAGTACGATTTTGTCTGTTTTTATTTTTATATCAAACCGACGTTCCACGCCCGAGAACGTACGCATTCCTTCACGGATATCATCGGGAGAAACACCTGCTATCTGAGCAAGAGCCATGGCGGCGATACCGTTTTCAATGTTCACGTATACAGGCACGCCCAAATCGACATTGGTGATTTTTCCCAACGGCGAAACAAAATCAAACATGATTGTGCCGTTGCCGATTCTGATATTCTCAGCATGAAAATCGCCATCTTCTATACTGTAAGTGTAAAGGCGCACTCCGTCTTTGAGCTGCGGATTCAATTCCAGATTCTTGTGTATCACAAGTGCCCCGCCTTTGCGGATAAGCGAAGTATATTTCTCAAAACTCTCGATATATGCCTCATGTGTTCCGTAGATGTCAAGGTGATCTGCGTCAACAGCCGTAATAACCGAGGCGTAAGGGGTGAGCTGATGGAAAGAATGGTCGTATTCATCGGCTTCAATCACCACGTAAGGGCTTGACGAATTTAGCAGATAGTTAGTGCCATAGTTTTTCGATATTCCGCCGAGAAAAGCGTTGCACCCCACATGACTTTGGTGAATAATATGTGCGGCCATAGTGGACGTTGTGGTTTTTCCATGCGTTCCAGCTACGCACAATCCGCGGTAAGCGCGTGTCAACGTACCCAAAACCTGGGCACGCTTAACGACATCGTAAGCCATATTTCTGAAATAGCCAAGCACTTTATTGTCGGCGGGAATAGCAGGTGTGTAAACTACCAAAGTATTTCTCGGATTTTTGAATTCCGAAGAAATCTCATCGGGATCGTCATCGTACAAAATCTTCGCGCCCTCGGATTTCAAACGTTCCGTAAGCACTGAAGGAGTTTTGTCGTAGCCACCAACGGGGGTTTCTCTTGAGAGGAAATAACGCGCTATTGCGCTCATTCCTATACCACCTATACCAATGAAATATACTGCTTTTATATCATTCAAGTCCATAATCTTCTATTTTTATTGTTTTGTACTTATTATTTTTCCTCTGCCAATTTTATCACTTCCCGTGCGATAATTCTTGCTGCATCGGGGTGAGCGAGGGTTTTGATATTCTTACTTAGTTTTGCCAACAAGGCATCGTCTGCCACTGCGTTCAGAGCGCGTGGAATCAGTGTGCGCACAGCCTCGGTATCTTTCACATACACAGCCGCATCGCGGGTGGTAAGCGCAAGAGTGTTTTTGGTCTGGTGGTCTTCGGCCACGTTGGGCGAAGGCACAAGTATCGCGGCTTTGCCAAGAAGTTTGAGCTCGGAAATACTTCCTGCGCCGGAGCGCGAAACCACCAGGTCGGCAGCACGATAAGCCACCGCCATATCAGAAATAAACTCCATTACGGCAAGATTTTCAGGCTTGCCTCTTTTCGCAAGTTCCTCTTGCACCGTAGCACTATAGTATTTGCCCGTCTGCCAAACAAACTGCGCGTTACTTTGCTTGATAAGCACAAGATTGTTGAGCACGGAATCGTTCATAGTCTTCGCGCCGAGACTTCCGCCTATGATAAGAATCGTTTTCTTCGCGGGATCAAGTCCGAAAGACTTTATTGCGTCTTCACGACTCGTCGTACAATCCAAAAGATTTTGGCGCACGGGGTTTCCGGTAAGCACTATTTTATTTGCAGGAAAGAATCTTTCCATGCCGTCATACGCCACACAAATTTTGTCAGCCTTCTTTGCGAGCAACTTGTTTGTTACCCCCGCATAGGAATTCTGTTCCTGAATAAGCGTAGGAATTCCCATCGCCTGCGCCTCGTCGAGCGTAGGTCCGCTGGCGTATCCTCCAACTCCCACAGCCGCCATAGGGCGGAATTCCTTGATTATGCGCTTGGCAATACGCCGGCTTTGCATAAGTTTGAACAGTGTTTTTATGTTGTTGAGAATATGTTTGCGATCGAATCCGCATATAGGCAATCCCTTTATCTCATATCCTGCGGCAGGCACCCGTTGCATTTCCATTCTACCCTCGGCGCCGACAAACAATATCTTGGCTTCGGGGCAAAGTTCCTTCAATGCATTGGCAATTGATACGGCAGGGAAAATATGTCCTCCCGTGCCGCCGCCGCTTATTATGACTCTCAATTCTTTACTCATTATCACACAATGTTTTGCTACGTTTTCGCAGTTCGCGTTTGCGTACATTTCGTCTAATGCAAAATTAATAATAAATATTTGCTTTCGACCAAAATAACAACAAAAAGATAGGGCGCGTTTTGTCATATTTTTCATACAACAAAAACGCGCCCTTAAAGGCTTGAAAATATATCTTATTTCAATTTTGCTTTATCACTTCTTCGCAATCCACGGGTTGGTTTGTCGTGATATAGTCCACGCCGGCTTTCACAAGTTCCTTCATCTGTTCCTTGTCGTCCACGGTCCAAATATTCACCTTGAGCCCCAATTTGTGGGCCTCGTCAATCCAATTCCAATTCTTCTTGATATCACCCCATGAATAGTCAAGACCTGCAGCCCCCATCTCCTTCAACTGTTTGGGCGAGAGATTGCCGCTAAGATAGTAAACTTCCGTACCTTTGGGCACTTCGGAAAGAATTTTCACGAAAGCGGGCAAAGAAAATGTGATATAAGTAACGCGCTTCGTGAGTTTGTAGTCCTTGAAAGCCTTGAGCGTTTTTGCCACACAGGTAAGAGTGCGCGCCACATCTTTGTGCGACTTGATTTCACAAATCAGCTGCGTTTTAAGTTTCTTCGACGCCTGCAAATATTGCTCAAGCGTAGGAATCTTCTCGCCATTGACCAAAGGATGTTTCATCAATTCGTCATAGCTCGCGTTTTCAAGCACCACGCCGTCAACTGTAGCATCATGATGCACCACAACTTTTCCGTCTTTTGTAATCCATAAATCAAACTCGCTGCCATAACATTTCACCGAGTCGGCTTTCACGAGCGACGCAATGCTGTTTTGCGCCGAACCCTCTGTGGTCCAGAAACCACGATGAGCCACCACCTGCGTCTGAGCCATTGCAAAACCCGAAACAAGGAGGGACAAAGAAACTGCAAATATTCTACTTTTCATGTTTTTGAAGTTTAACAAAGCAAAAATAACACTTTTGCGTATAACGTGCAACGTTAAAACACTCACAAATTCCCCTCGCGCCAAATCTTACCCAAATCTTAACACCTCTCCACGCAACATCAACCGCCCTACCCTGAATTTCCCGTCCATTTTTCGGCGAATTTTTATTTACAAAACCAGATGTCAGAAAAACTGCATCAAGAAGTCTTTTGTCCGTGTTCCGACGTCGTAAAAACAACAAGGCATCTCGTAAAAACTCCGGGCCACCAAATTTAAATTAGATGCGGCGGAATTTAAATTATGTCTGACATCGGAAAAGCCATATTTTACATCGTTTTAAAATACTCAATATCAGAACTTTATATTTTTCGCCACAAAACAAAAAAATCAGCAGAAATTTTCATTCCTACTGATTTCGTTTTGCGGAAAGAGGGGGATTCGAACCCCCGAAACGCTTTAGGCGTTTACACGCTTTCCAGGCGTGCCTCTTCAACCACTCGAGCATCTTTCCTTGTCAAGACCGATTGGGTTTTCATGCCCTAACTCGTCGTGTTTGTTTCAAACTGGGCGCAAAGTTATGATTTTATTTCGAAACAGAACCGTTTTTGCGAAAAGAAAAACTCATTCCCATGCTTTGGGGAATATTTTCTTTGCGTTTTCGCTTGTTATCCGGCAAACTTCGTCTGTTGTTGTTTGAAAAACATCGGATATCTTTTCCACGATATAGGGTATGAACGAGCTTTCGTTGCGCTTGCCCCGCATGGGAACGGGTGCCATGAACGGGCAATCGGTTTCGAGCACAATTCTTTCAAGCGGCACTACGTTTCGCAGCACTTCCGGCAATGTGGAACGCTTGAACGTTACAATTCCTCCTATTCCGAGATAAAAACCCGGGTATTCAAGAAAGCGCGCAGCGTCTTCTTCTGTACCAGAAAAGCAGTGAAACACACCGCTTAGCGACTTCCCGTTACATTCATCAAGCGTAGAAACGATATCATCTATCGAATCGCGCGAATGAATCATCAGTGGCAAATCGTAATGCGCAGCCCATTCTGCCTGCATGCGGAAGGCATCGATCTGCGATGCCTTGTTGTCGTCGCGAAAATGGTAGTCTATCCCCACTTCACCTATTGCAATAAAAGGATTGGGCTTTTCGAGCAGACTTTTCATGCCGGCGAGCACCGAAAGATAGTTCTCTTTTATTTCCTCAGGGTGAAGACCTATCATTGGGTGGCACACCGTGGGATATTTCTCGCAGAGAGACAAAACGGAATCAAGAGTTTCCGCATTTTCGTTGGGCAGGAATATTTTTTCAGCGCCGGCATTTACCGCACGCTCCACAACTGCTTCGCGATCTTCGGCGAATTCTTCGCCGTAGATATGGGAATGTGTGTCTATAAACCTCATTAGAATTTAATTTTTGCGTCCAACGAGCGATGAAATAAAGTTCCAAACTTCGTGTTTGCGCTCTTCGGGAACATTTATCTCGTTGAAAATCGCACGACTCTCCTCAAAATATCCGTTGATTGCGCTTTGGGTAATTTTGTCCACGCCCAACGCATTATATATCTCCGTTACAGCAGCAACTTTCTCGTCGCGATTGAAATTTTCGGCGTTTATCCACTGCAACAAATCGGAGCGCATTTCACCTTGCGCCATCTCGAGCGCCTTGATAAGCAAGTAAGTTTTTTTGTTGCTTGTTATATCGCCGCCTATTTTCTTGCCAAACACTTTTACATCGCCGTAAACGTCGAGATAATCGTCTTGCAACTGAAAAGCAAGCCCTATTGTTTCTCCGAGTTTGTACAATTTTTCAGCAGTTTCGCTATCCGCTCCGCCGAGAATTGCCCCCATCTTGGCTGCACAGGCTATAAACACCCCGGTTTTAAGGCGAATCATCTCTATATACTCGCCCTCGCTCACATCAAGGCGTTTCTCGAAATTCATGTCGTATTGCTGCCCCTCGCCAATCTCAATTGCCGTGCGCGTAAACAGACTTGTAATTTCGTGAATCTTGTCTGTTTTCGCTTCCAGCAGATGTTTGTAAGCCAACACCAGCATCGTGTCGCCCGAAAGTATGGCGGTATTTTCATTCCAACGCTTGTGAACCACAAGTTTCCCGCGTCTCATGTCGGCATTGTCCATCAAATCGTCGTGCATAAGCGTGTAATTGTGGTAGGTTTCCAATGCGAGCGCAACTTTAAGCGCCTCATTCTTATCGCCGCCAAACATATCGTTCACCAAAAGCAACAAAACCGGACGCAATCTCTTACCTCCCATGGACAGCACGTAACTAATGGGTTCGTAAAGTCCCTCGGGGTTTTGAGGATACGCAATGTTTTCGAGCGCCTTATTGACAAGGCTTGTAAAATCTGCGGAGGTGTTTATTTTCATAGGAATATTGTTTTTTCGAAATTGGAGATGAGAGGCTACAAACAGAATTCTACGGGAATTGTAACCCTTACGATGCTAACTTTTCCCTTTACCTTTCCCGGTTGCCACTTTGGCATTCTTTTCACGGTGAGAAGAGCTTCGCGATCAAGCAATGGGTGTACTTTTTTCGTTACTTGCGGTTCTTTTATATTGCCGTTTTTGTCAACATAAAACGAGACTTCCACACGCCCTTGAATGTTGTCGCGCATACAAAGCGGGGGATACTTCAAATTTTTAGTGAGCCATTCCATCAAAGCCTTGAGCCCGCCGGGAAACTGCGGCATCTGCTCCACCACTTCTACGGGCGAAGAATATTTTGTAGATATACCAGGGTCGTCAGTCGGCACATCGGCATCAGTCATAAGCGTGCTGTCGGGAACTGCAACGGCTACCTGTCCGCTTTCAGTGGTTCCCGTCTCGTCTGTACCCAATATAAGTTGCGATTCAACCTTTTCGTCGGGCGAAATCTCAGGCACAAATTTAATGGCATTCTTTACTTTTTTCACATTAACCTTTTGCGCCACATCTACAACCTTCAACTCGTGATTTTTCTTGAGTTCCGGCTCTTTTAGCTTTGAGAAATTGGCAATGGCATCGTCTGCATTTCTCTCAGCCACATAGCCCTGCCACTTCAAAACAATCAACGGCAAAAATATAAGCGACAAAAAAATCCCTACAACTATTATCAACGCGCGCAGCAGGTATTTCCCTTCATCGCGCCTCAATTGATATGCTCCATAATCCTTGTTTCTTCCTTCAAAAACAAGATTGCACCATTTTTTTGATAATAAAAGCGGATTCAACACGTTTATAATAGCGAAATCGCACTGCGAAATCTGAATTAATAGTTTGCCTATGCAAAATTAAGTCAGATAAACGAGAAAAATGTACCTTTGTTCCAAAAATTAGAGGTTTAATGAAAAAACTCCCGCTGCTAACATTGATTTTGCTCTTTGCCATAAGCGCAAAAGGGCAGGAGAAATCATCTACATTCAACTTCCTAAAATTGCCTACATCTTCTCATGCGGCTGCGCTGGGAGGCATGAATGTTTCTGTAGTGGACGACGATCCCACTCTGGCTTTTACAAATCCGGCTCTGCTTGCTTCCGTGAGCAACAACACCATAAACCTGAATTATATGTCTTATCTCAAAGGTTCTACAGTTGCTTCGGCATCTTATGTAAGCACCGTAGGCGAAAGGCATACGCTCGGATTTAATGCGAACTATATAAACTATGGCGACATTGAGCGTACTGATGAAACTGGGCAGGCTACTGGTGATGTTTCGGCCAAAGATTTTTGCATCGGCGCCCAATATAGTTACGCTCTTTCCAATTCCTGGGTCGGCGGCGCCACAATGCGTTTCATCTACTCCAAATACGCGGAATATTCTGCCTGTGCTGTTGCGGTTGACGTGGGACTTAATTATTTCAACGAGGATAAAGATTTTTCTTTTGGTGTGGCAATGCGAAATGTGGGAGCGCAACTCAAAAAATTTGACAACAAAAGCGAGCATCTTCCGTTTGACCTCGACATGGGAATAACCAAGAGCATGGAACATGCACCCGTTAGATTTTCGCTAACAATGGTTGATCTCACCCGCTGGAGCAGCGATTATTATTACAACGAGGACGGAAAGAAAAACTCCTTCGGACGAATTTTGTTCAATCACTTTGTTGCCGGCGTTGATGTCATACCTACCGAGAACGTTTACCTTTCTATTGGTTACAATGCCCGCCGTGCTTACGAGCTCAAGGCAGCAGGTTCGGGA
>CAVFYC010000002.1:41457-71229 GCA_963626585.1 Christensenellaceae bacterium Phil1
ATGTCATACCTACCGAGAACTTTTACCTTTCTATTGGTTACAATGCCCGCCGTGCTTACGAACTCAAGGCAGCCGGTTCGGGACACATGGCTGGTTTTTCGCTCGGCGGCGGTTTGAAACTCAACAAATTCAAACTTGGTTTAAGCTATGCCCGTTATCATGTGGCGGCTTCCTCTTTCCTTGCCAACGTATCCTATTGTCTTTAAAAACTGTACGCTCGTAGTTTCATGACTTCGGGCGTTTATTATAATTTCAAACATGAAAAAAATCATCATAGCCATCGACGGTTATTCTTCGTGCGGCAAAAGCACGATGGCTCGCGCTTTGGCAAAAAAAATAGGCTATATATATATTGACACGGGGGCTATGTATCGTGCCGTAACGCTGTTTTGTCTGGAAAACAACCTTATCAGTCAAGACGGCATCGATTCTCCTGCGCTCGAAAAGCAGATATCGGGGATAAAGATATCGTTTACCATAAATTCTGAAACAGGCGGAATCATTACGCATCTCAACGGGCGTAACGTTGAAGACCGAATCCGTTCGCTCGATGTCTCTCAAAATGTAAGCCAGGTGGCTGCCATTCCGTTCGTCCGCGAGGCATTGACGGCACAACAGCGCGAAATGGGCGTAGCAAAAGGCATCGTAATGGACGGGAGAGACATTGGAAGCACTGTTTTCCCCAATGCAGAATTAAAGATATTCGTAACTGCGTCGCCCGAAGTGAGGGCTAAGAGGCGCTATGACGAACTTATTAAAAAAGGCGACCAAGTAGATTTCAACGATATACTCCAAAATGTAAAACAGCGCGACTATATCGACACCCACCGCGAAGTTTCGCCGCTTGTAAAGGCCGACGATGCTATCGTTCTCGACAATTCCGCGCTTTCAATTGCGGAGCAGGACGAATGGTTGCTCGAGCATTTCAGACAAGCTGCGGAATGAAAATAAATGTAGAGATTGACAACGGTTCGGGGTTTTGTTTCGGCGTAACGAGAGCCATTGAACTGGCGCAGGAGAAGCTTTCTTCGGGCGAAAGGTTCTATTGTCTTGGCGATATTGTGCACAATGGAATGGAATGCGACCGACTTGCGAAACTCGGTATGCAGACTATCGGGCACGACGAACTGAGATCGTTGAAAAACGCCCGCGTATTGCTCCGCGCCCATGGCGAACCGCCCAAAACCTACCTTATCGCGAAAGAAAACAATATAGAAATCGTTGATGCCACATGCCCTGTGGTTTTGCGTTTGCAGCAGCGCATAGCCCGCGAATACGCCGAAGGCGGTGCGGGACAGATTGTTATTTTCGGCAAACGCGGCCACGCCGAAGTTTTGGGGCTTGTGGGGCAAACCGAAGGCCATGCCATTGTGATAGAAAGCGTGGACGATGCCGCAAAACTGGATTTCACACGTTCCATTCGCCTTTATTCCCAAACCACGAGGGCTCTCGAGGATTTCCGCGCCATTGTGGATTACATCAGAGCGCGTGTGGTTTCTCCTGCAACGTTTGAATGGCACGACACCATTTGTCGCCAAGTTGCCAATCGCCTTCCCGAGGTTACGCGCTTCGCATCTCGCCATGATGTGGTGCTGTTTGTTTGCGGCAAGAAGAGTTCCAACGGCCACGTGCTGTATGAAGCGTGCCGCAAGGTCAATCCACGTTCGCATTGCATCGAGCTTCCCGACGAAATTGACTACACATGGTTTGAAAATGCCGCGAGCGTGGGCATCTGCGGAGCGACTTCCACGCCCAAATGGCTCATGGAAAAATGCGTGGAAGCCATTTTGGAACATTGACGTGAGACTTTGACATTATCCCCAACAATACAGAAACAATCACAACGTTATAAAATCATCATACTATCAATAACCTAAAAACAAAATTCAACATGAAAAAGTATTTGGCAGAACTTGTAGGCACATTTGCCCTCACATTTCTCGGCTGCGCGGCAGCAGTAAGTCTCAATTGCGGTAGCGACACCGCTTCGGTGGTAGGCACGGCGTTTGCCTTCGGTCTTTCGGTGGTGGCCATGGCATATACCATCGGCGGCATCTCGGGTTGCCACATCAATCCGGCTATAACTCTCGGCGTGTTCCTAAGCGGGCGCATGAGTGCCAAAGATTGCGGAATGTATATGCTGTTTCAGGTGATCGGCGGCGTATTGGCGGGGGCAGTGCTTGCAGGAATCGTTGCCACGGCGCCCGACTTTGCAGGCGGCACAACCACTGGCGCAAATGCGTGCAGCGTTTCCCAGGTAAACGGCTTTGTTGTGGAATTGGTGCTTACCTGTTTGTTTGTGCTCGTAGTGCTCGGCGCAACATCAAAGACCAATGGCGCGACAAACAACTTTGCCGGACTCGCAATTGGTCTCTCTCTAATCCTAATCCACCTTGTAGGAATTCATTACACAGGCACTTCGGTAAATCCTGCACGCAGCATTGGCCCGGCATTGTTTGAAGGCGGACAAGCTCTCTCCGACCTCTGGGTGTTCATAGTAGCTCCCCTTTGCGGCGGCGCGCTTGCAGCACTTATCTGGAAGGTTATAGAACCAGCCAAGCAGGCTTGATTTTTCAACCATACACTTTTAAGAGCATGCGACATCTTGTTTCGCATGCTTTTTTATTGTCTTTTTTCGGGCAAATCCCGTTTTATTAAATCTTTGATACTTATTATTTTACACCACATGCGCATTTCGCAAAAACTCCGCCGCATCTAATTTTTACGAGATGCGTCGGAATTTAAATTTGGTGGCCCGGAGTTTTTACGACATCGGACATAATTTTTGCAGGGTCTCATTCTTTTCTAACCATTACCGCAATACTACAAAATTTCTCCAAAAACACATTCTATTTTTGCTGCGCGAAACAACCTACAAACCATACAGCAATGTTATTATCCCGCCTCACCAAAAAGTTTTGCGCAAAAGCGGCAACCGCAATACTGTTTCCTTTGGTTTCGCTCACGCTCAACGCGCAAGAAATACTGCCCCACGACACAATTCCACCAATCTCCGACACAACTAAAGCCGTTTTGCATGTTCCTACAACTCATGCAAATTAAATTTTATGGCACATAGCGGGAGCTAATTCGCCGTTTATGCTTAATTTTGTGAGAAATATAAAAAACGAAACACATTATGAACCGCAAACAACTGATAGAAAACATTTTCAACCGCAAATCGTTTCTTTGTGTAGGGCTTGACAGCGACATCAAAAAGCTACCCGCATGCCTTGCCTCCGACCACGATGCGATGTTCACGTTCAACAAAAACATAATCGACGCTACCGCGCCCTACTGCGTGGCCTACAAACCCAACGCCGCCTTTTATGAATCGGCCGGGCTCGTAGGAGAAAGCATACTGAAACGCACCATAGAATATCTGAAAGAGAATTATCCCGACCATTTCGTGCTGCTCGACGCAAAACGAGGCGACATAGGCAACACCGCACGCATGTATGCCAACGCAGCATTCGACGAATTAAACGCAGATGCCATAACGGTTGCTCCATATATGGGCAGCGACAGCGTAACTCCCTTCCTGGAACACAAAGACAAGTTCGTAGTTTTGCTCGCACTCACCAGCAACGCCGGCAGTCTTGATTTCCAAATGACAGAAGACGCCAACGGCGAAAGACTGTTTGAGAAAGTTTTGCGCAAGAGCCAGGAATGGGGCGACAAAGACAATATGATGTATGTTGTGGGCGCAACACGCGGCACTCTCATCGCAGATGTTCGCAAAATAGTGCCCGACAATTTCCTGCTTGTACCTGGAGTGGGCGCTCAGGGCGGTTCGCTCGAAGAAGTTTGCAAATATGGAATGAACGACGACTGCGGCCTGCTCGTCAACTCCTCACGCGGAATAATCTTTGCCGACTCCACCGAAAACTACGCCCAAGTGGCAGGAGAAAAAGCCAAGGCCCTTGCAGAACAAATGGCAAAGGCTCTCGACGACTACAAGAAAAAATAATTCTCCTCACCATGCAATGAAATATATAATTGACCCCGTTCACGGATTTATCCCTATTGAAAGCGGAGTAATCGTTGAGCTTGTAAAACATCCCGTATTCCAACGTCTCACACGCATACGTCAGTTGGGCGTTGAGGGGATTGTTTATCCCGGCGCCCAACATACTCGCTTCCAACACTCACTCGGCGCTTACTATCTCACACGTCAGGCGATTTCCTCGCTCGAAACGAAAGGAGTAGGTCTCGATGCGCGTGAACGGGAAGGGCTTCTCGCCGCTATTTTATTGCATGACGTAGGCCACGGGCCGTTTTCGCACGTTCTCGAAAACGTTATAATTCCCGGAGTGAGCCACGAACATATTTCTCTGCTCGTCATGAGGCGGATAAACGCCGAACTGAACGGAGCGCTGAACGATGCCGTGAGAATTTTCGACGACAGATATCCGCGCCACTTCCTTCACGAACTTATTTCAAGCCAGCTCGACATGGACAGACTTGACTATCTTTGCCGCGACTCCTTTTTCACAGGCGTGAGAGAGGGGAACGTCGGTGCGGCAAGGATAATTCAGATGCTCAATGTCAAAGATGATCATATCGTGGTTGAGGAAAAAGGCGTCTATTCCATAGAAAATTATTTGATGACGCGGCGCATGATGTATTGGCAGGTGTATTACCACAAAACTGCAGTGGCTGCAGAACTTGTTTTGACGGGTGCGCTGCGAAGGGCAAGGCAACTGATTCATCAGGGAAAGCATCTGTTTGCTTCGCCGGCGCTCGACTTTTTCCTGCGAAACGATTTCACGCTCGAAACATTCGACAACAATCCCGCTTGCCTTGACAATTATCTTGAGCTTGACGACAACGATATTGTTTCGGCGCTTAAAGTTTGGCTCAAATGCGACGATTTCATTCTTTCAACGCTCAGCAGCCATTTCATAAACCGCCGAGTTTTCAAGACAGACATTTACGACGGCCTCGCCCCCGCCAACCGTTTGAACGAGGTGCGTATGTTGATTGCCGCAAAGTTCGGATTGAAGCCCGAAGATACCGACTTTTTTGCAAGCGAAAAGGTTATCGAAAAAGATATGTACAACAAGCACGCCGACCAAATACGAATCCTTTTGCGCAATGGCGACGTAAGCACGATGCCGGAGGTTTCGGAAATAATCAGGAACGATGCCGCCGCTACGCCCTACCGCAAAACGTATCTGATACACGAGAGATTATAAAAACTCTTTTATCCCCCAAAAAACATTTACCATTAAATCATGAAAAAGACCCTTTGCATAATTGCGCTGCTTGTTTCGTGCATCACGCTGTCAGCACAAAAACAGGTGAGAAACCTTGTAAACATTCTCCACAACCCGAATTCAAAAAAAGTGCTCGTTGTGTCTCACCGCGGCGATTGGCGAAATGCGCCCGAGAACTCACTTCTGGCATTCCAGAACTGTATTGATATGAATGTAGACATGGTTGAGCTCGATTTGAAGAAGACAAAAGACGGCCACCTCGTATTGATGCACGACAAGACCATAGACCGCACAACCAACGGCAAAGGTCAGCCGGCTGACTATACTCTTGAGGAATTGAAGAAGTTTCGTCTGCGCAACGGCATGGGACGCGTAACTTTCCACACCATACCTACGCTCGAGGAGGTGCTCAATCTTACGAAAGGCAAGATATTGATAAACATCGACAAGGGCTATGATTATTTCAAAGATGTATATGAATTGCTCGTAAAGACCAATACAATCGATCAGGTGGTGATTAAATCGGGAAATTCATACGAGAAAGTGAAAGCCGACAACAAAGATGTTCTCGACAAGGTGATATATATGCCTATCGTAAACCTTGACAAACCAGGCGCAGAGGAATTTATCGACGGCTATATGGCTATGAAACCCGTGGCTTTCGAATGTAATTTCAAGGAATACACTCCCGAAGTTGCGCGGTTGCTCAAAAAGATAAAGGACAGCGGCTCTAAGATTTGGATTAACTCGCTTTGGGAATCTCTGAATGCCAAACACGATGACGACCGTGCCGTGGAATTGAAACAACCCGACGAAACATGGGGCTGGATACTGCAACAAGGCGCATCTATAATTCAAACCGACCGTCCGCAGCAGCTAATACAATATCTCAAGAAGCATAAACGTCATTAAGACAAAGAGAAAGCACAGCCAGCAAGGGTTGTGCTTTTTTATTGAAGCATTGCCGAAATTCGGTTAACGCATATCGAAAAAATGACGTCTGACATTGTGGAAAACTCCGCCGCATCTAATTTAAATTCCGACGCATCTAATTTAAATTTGGTGGCCCGGAGTTTTTACGAGATGCCGTGTAGTTTTTTCGGGGTGCAACACCCGCTTTTATTCAACACATCCCAGGCTCAAAATTCGTCTTCGCGAGCTTGTTCAAGTGCCGAAGAATACACCTTTGCTTCTTCATAAAACGATTTCAATACCGACATGGCGCAAAACGTAACCACCAAAGAAGCTATCATTCCCAAGGCAATGAAAAAATACTCCAACACATACACAAACGCAGGCGTTTCGGTAGCGCCCTCCATGCTTACAGCAGTGGCGTTGTCGTAGACAGCAAGCGCAAGAACCGCCGACGGGAGCATCAAAACAGCCACAAGCAACGCCCAAGCGGCATATGTGATGAGCAAACGCAGGAATAGTCTGCCCCATTGCTCCTTTACGGCCTTGAAAGATGCGCGCAAAGAAGTGCGGAAATTGTTGTCGGCAAACATATATTCATACTCCGCCACATAAACAGGCACTGCAATTACCATTATATATATTGCCAAAGCAATCCAAAGCCACGCCGAAATCTTAACGGCAAGTACAGCCAGCGCCGTAGCTATTATGCCGAACGCAATATAGGCAAGAAGACAAAACTGAACGTATCTAAGCCCGGCTAACAAGGTAGCCTTTTTTTCAATATTAGCCCCGCCGTCGGGCATGAGCATCAGAAAAGCTTTTCCGCGCCAAAACAATCCCACGACAACCACGAGCAAAGCCGCAACCGCGTATTTCAGAAAAGCCACCATTGATATTTCGTGAAAAGGCATGTAGGTTATGTAATCGGTCTTCACCACCCCGATTTTTCCGCCGAACCCCACAGCCGCCACAACGGCAATCACAACCGACAAAACAAGCATGGATTTGGCAATGCGGCAAAAATTCCCCACAAAACTTCCTGTTCCGTTTTTCAGACACTGCACAAGCGAAATATTTGCAGCCTCATTATCCGATTTATTCATAACAACATATTTCTTTTAACGGGTTACGAAGATAAGCAAAATCTAAGTATCTTTGCATACACAATGGAAAATAAAGTCATTTCTTGGGGATTTATAGGCTGCGGCGAAGCTACGGAGAAAAAGAGCGGTCCTGCTTTTTCTCTTGTCGAAGGTTCACGCGTGGTTGCGGTAATGAGCCGCAGCGAAGACAAGGTACGTTCGTATGCCGAGAGACACAATATTCCCAAATGGTACACCGACGCACAACAACTCATCGACGATCCCGACGTAAACGCAGTATATATTGCCACACCTCCCTCCACCCACGTAACATATGCCATAATGGCTTTAAAATCGGGCAAACCGGCATACGTGGAAAAGCCATTGGCGTCGAACTATCAGGACTGCGGCCGCATAAACCGCATCGCAGAAAAAACAGGTGTGCCATGCTTTGCCGCTTATTACCGCAGATATCTCCCATATTTCACCAAAGTGAAACAAATCATCGACAGCGGAGAAATTGGAAAGGTGATAAACGTACAGCTACGCTTTGCCGCACCCCCGAGAGACCTTGACTACAGCCGGCAAAACCTTCCCTGGCGTGTTCAGCCCGACATTGCCGGCGGCGGATACTTTTACGATTTTGCGCCCCACCAGATAGATATGCTGCAAGAGCTTTTCGGCCCGATTGTAGAGGCCAAAGGATATTGCGACAACCGCGACGGACTTTATGAAACAGAGGACACCGTGAGCGCAGCGTTCAGATTTGCATCAGGATTGCCCGGCTCAGGTTCTTGGTGCTTTGTCGCCCACGAATCAGCCAAGGAAGATTGCATTCAAGTGATTGGAGACAAGGGCGAAGTGTGTTTCTCAGTTTTTACATACTCACCAATAGAATTGAACACAGAGCGAGGACGCGAAGAAATAGACGTAAAAAATCCGGAACACGTGCAACTGCCGCTCATAAAGCTCATCGTGGAACATTTGCAGGGCAAGGCAATTTGCAACTGCGACAGCGTGAGCGCAACGTCAGTTAACTGGGTGATGGACCGCATTCTCGGAAAAATCTGAACCCACACAATCCCGACATTTCCTCAAAACAGTGTTTCTGCATTGAAAAGATTCACAACCATACTCACCTTAGTTTTTCTTACGTTGTTTACCACACAAATGATAAAAGCGCAAGAAGTTTCGGCATACCGTGAAATACAAACAGACAGCGTTGGCAAAGCAATAAAGTCTGACACCCTGCAACAAAAAACAGGCAAACGAAAACGCAGCAGGCTTTACAGATTTTTTCAGAACTTCAACGCGATAGACACTGCCTATATAGAACCCAATCACTACAATTTCGCCGCAATGATACAGGAGAGCAATCTTTTTAGTTTCTATACCATTGAAGGAAAAAACGAAGACGACAAAAAGCAACGCATTTCCCTTTCTGCGCACCCGCGGCTAAAAATCGGTCCGTACGTTGGGTGGCACTGGGCATTCTTTGGTTATCAGTTTGACATCGGACGTACTTACACTTCCAACAAATCACAGCAATACAACATCAGCCTTTACAGCTCCACCATAGGCATTGATTACATTCACAACAAGAACAACGGCGATTTCACCATAAACCAAACGAAAGGCTTCGGGAAAGCAAACACCAAAAACATAAAAGATGTGCATTTCGACGGACTTAAAACGTACACCAACAGCGTAAATGTCTACTACATCTTCAATCACAAAAAATTTTCCTACCCCGCAGCGTTCAGCCAGACCACACAGCAAAAAAGAAGTTGCGGCTCGTGGAAAGCAGGTATCTTGTATTCCCATCAAAAACTGGCATTCGATTACACGAAACTGCCCGCCGCTTTACTTTCAACCGAGAACGGAGGCACAGGACTGTATGACGAATTAAAGTTCAACAAGATAAATTTTTACGACTACAGTATAAATTTCGGCTACGCCTACAACTGGGTTTTTGCGCCCAATTGGCTTTTTGCGATATCGGCTTCGCCAGCGCTGGGATACAAGTTCTCGAAAGGCCAAACCATTGACCACAAACAATTGTTCTCCCGACACAATATTAACTTTGATGTAATCGGGCGCATAGGGCTTGTGTGGAATACCAACCGCTTTTTCGCGGGTTTTTCGAGCGTACTTCATGCTTACACCTACCGCAAGTCGCGTTTCCGCATGAGCAATGCAATCGCAATGACCAACATTTATTTTGGAATAAACTTCATGCCGAAGGGACATTACCGCAGAACAAATCCACAAAAGTTCGGGAAATGGTAGAACATCACCCTTTGAAGCCGTTTATTCCCGAAGGTGCGAGGATTTTGATGCTCGGGAGTTTTCCGCCACCCGCAAACCGTTGGTCCATGAACTTTTTCTATCCTAATTTCATCAATGACATGTGGCGCATCTTCGGTTTGATTTTCAACGGCGACAAACTTTCGCTCACCGACGTGCCGGGAAAAACATTCCGATTGCAACAAATCGTAAATCTTCTAACAGAGAAAGGAATCGCGATATACGACACTGCCACGGCTGTAACGCGTTTGAACAACAACGCAAGCGACAAATTTCTCGAAATAGCCCAACCCACAGACATTCCCATGCTTTTGGACGAAATGCCACAGTGTGTTGCCGTGGCTGCAACCGGCGGAAAATCGGCCGAAGAGGTTGCGCGTCAACTTGGCACGGACATTCCCCAAACGGGAAAGCATGTCAGCACAACTGTAAACGGCAAAGAAATTTCGTTCTACCGCATGCCGAGCTCCAGCCGCGCTTATCCTATGAACATTGAGCGGAAAGCGGAATTCTACCGCGCGATGTTCCGCGAAACAGGTGTGTTACAATAAAATCTGCGTCGCTTTACGGCTTCATACGCTGCGAAATAATATCTTTGCATCAAACTATTATTTACCCAGCTATGCGAACCATTAAAGAGATATACAAGATTGGGCACGGGCCATCGTCAAGCCACACGATGGGACCGGCTTTTGCCGCCGAGATATTCCTTAACCACGTAAGCGGAACGCACATGGTGAATATCACTCTGTACGGAAGTCTCGCCGCCACGGGGAAAGGACACCTCACCGACAAGGCTCTGACGGATTTTTTCGGCAAAGCAAATGTAGAAACCCGCATCACGTGGGAACCCAAAACCTTTTTGCCGTTCCACCCCAACGCCATGAAATTCGAGGCATACGATGCCGGCGGAAATTTCCTGGACGAATGGACGGTTTACAGCGTGGGCGGAGGTTCGCTGAAAGAAGAAAAACCGAAGTTCCTGAACAAAGAAAATCCTGATATCTATCCCCACACCCACATGAAGGACATCATGGACTTTTGCAGCAAGCACGGGCTAAACTATTGGGAGTACGTGCAAATGTATGAGGACAACGATATTTGGGAATACCTTGCAGAAGTGTGGAGCACGATGAAAGCGTCGATTCTGCGCGGACTTTCCGAAGAAGAGGTGCTGCCCGGTCCGTTGCATCTGCAACGCAAGGCAACCAAGTTCTATGTAAAATCAAAAGGGCTCAAGCCTTCGCTCGAATCGCAGGGCCTCACGTTTGCCTATGCCTTGGCAGTGTCGGAAGAAAATGCGTCGGGCCACGTGATTGTTACGGCTCCCACATGCGGCTCGTGCGGTGTGATGCCGGCAGTGTTGTATCATCTTCAAAACACCAAGGAATTTATGGACCCGAGAATACTCCGCGCGTTGGCAACAGCCGGTTTGTTTGGAAACATTGCCAAGGAAAACGCGTCGATATCGGGTGCCGAGGTGGGTTGCCAGGGCGAAGTGGGAGTGGCATGCGCCATGGCGGCTGCGGCAGCAAGCCAACTTTTCGGCGGCAGCCTTTCACAGATAGAATACGCGGCCGAGATGGGACTTGAGCACCATCTTGGCATGACCTGCGACCCTGTTTGCGGACTCGTGCAGATACCTTGCATAGAGCGCAACGCTTATGCGGCTCTCCGCGCCCTCGATTCCAACCTTTATTCCTCTTTTACCGACGGCCAGCACAGTGTTTCGTTCGACCGCGTGGTGGAAGTGATGAAACAAACGGGACACGATTTGCCGTCGCTCTACAAAGAGACGGGCGAGGGCGGACTTGCCATAACGCATAACTGAGACCGGGCTGAAGTTTTCAGAAAACAAACAAGCACATTAAGGAGCGGTGAACCCATGGTTCGTTCGCTCCTTTTTTGTATGGCTACACGAATTAACCACAGCCGTACAAACACTACCCCACCTTGGGTTTCGGGCAAAACAAACGCCGCATTTTTTTAACCCCAAAACATGCCGAAAAAACTACATCGGATATCGTAAAACCGATGTCAGACATAATTTAAATTAGATGCGGCGGAATTTAAACTACATGGCCCGGAATTTTTGCGTTTCCAAACGCTCCATTTTCAACAACTTACAAAGGGGTCAAAAAACGGCATTTCGAAAGCATTTAATAAAACGTTTTTTAGACGATAAACGGTTGAAAAATACGGAGAAGGCGAAAAAACAATAGCAAAAAGTCTGATTTTTCGAAAATAAATCGTAAACTTGCATCTATTAGCAAACATCAGCATGCTATGCAAAGGTCGGCATCTTATATACCGGCATCTTTTTGGGAAGATATTGCTTTTCGCAAAGCAAATATTCCTTATCAATACCAACAACAGACTAACACTAAGAATAATAATGCTACACAACAAATTGTTCTGCGGGACATTGCTCGCATTGTCAACATTGGTTCTCACGGCAAACGCCCAAAACACCAAATCACAAGACAAGGTTTCAAAATACGAGACTATCGCTTTTGAAAACATCAAGGTAGACGGAGAACTCAACGTCCGTCTTAAGAAAAACCTCAACAGGCTTGAAGAAGAAAAGTATCAGCCCGACAATGTATTCCTTACCGAACAGCAATCCGGCTATTGGCCCGGCGACACCGAGGGACGCACCATTCTCGGAATCGTAATGGACGCACGCGCCACGGGACGCACGCCGCGCTATCTCGACGAGATAATGAGACGCGTGCCCTCGCATCTTAACGAACTCGGATACATGGGCACCATTCACCGCGACTCTGTGGACGAGCAGCAACTCTCGGGCAACGGCTGGCTATTGCGCGGATTGTGCGAGTATTATCTTTGGAAAAACGACAAGAGCCAATTGCCCATAATACAACGTCTTGCAGAAAATCTGTTCTTGCCCGGCGACAAATACTATAACAGTTATCCCATCTCGCCCGAAAGCCGCAGGCAAAACGTAGGTGAAGCCTCCGGAAGCCTTTCGCAAATCATCGGGCATTGGCGTCTGTCAACCGACATAGGCTGCGTGTTTATCGGAATGGAAGGACTTTTGCACGCCCTGCAAGTAACCGGCGACGAGAAGCTGCGCCCCGTGGCCGACAAACTGGTAAACCTTTACCTAAATGTGGACCTCACCGGAATTAAAGCGCAAACCCACGCTTCACTGACGGCTATGCGCGGACTGATAAGGTATGCCGACATCACCAAAGACGCCAAATACATAAGCGAAGTGGAGAAACGCTGGGAGATATACAAGAAATTCGGAATGACAGAGTTCTACGGCAACTACAACTGGTTTTGCCGTTACGACACATGGACAGAACCCTGCGCCATAGTTGATGCCTTTATCGTGGCAGCGCAACTCTGGCAACACACAGGCAAAGCAGAATATCGCGAAGACGCAGAACTTATTTACTACAACGCAATCTGTCTTGCCCAAAGAGACAACGGCGGCTTCGGCTTGGAGATGAGTCCCGGCAAAACGCGCAATACATACAGCGTAACTCCCAACTGCGACGAAGCACATTGGTGCTGCACCATGCGAGGAGGC
This sequence comes from Christensenellaceae bacterium Phil1, assembly GCA_963626585.1. Taxonomy (GTDB): domain Bacteria; phylum Bacteroidota; class Bacteroidia; order Bacteroidales; family Bacteroidaceae; genus UBA6398. The sequence goes on from CAVFYC010000002.1 coordinate 54,540, forward strand.
GAAGGACTCGGACGAGCTGCCGATTTCACGGCTTTCAAAAACGGCAACGAATTGGCGATACCCTTCCTGAGAGACGCAACAATAGCCGACACACTCGCGGAAAGCGGATACGTTAAACTGGAAATAAAGACAGGATACCCCATAACAAGCTACGCACGAATAAAAGTCCTTGCCGCACCCAAAGGAAAGGCTACCCTTTCGTTTGCCAAGGCATCATGGGCAAAAGACTACTGTGTGGCGGTAAACGGCAAGCCCGTGAAATATGACGAAGCCGACGGACTGGCAAAAATAACCCGACGCTATAAAAAAGGCGACGAGATAAAAATCACTTTCAAGCAAACGGCAACCTACGTCGACATGATAAACAAGGAAAACAACGAAGCCGGTGCGTTCCGCGTGATGTATGGTCCGCTCGTTCTGGGAGGGCAAATCGGCAATGACGCAAACATGATTTACGGCGAACCGATACATCACAACGACTATACCACATTCTTCGGAAAAGAAAGCGGAACAAAACTTTCACCTCTGTACCATTTGATGTCCCCAAGCATTAGAATGGACGCAAAACCGGCCTATTCCCGCCGAATAATATTCAAGCGCTGACACACGTGGGGAGAATTTGTTAACTTTGTAATATCAAAAGAAATATCTGATGAAATTTACAGAAGAAGACAAGAAACAATTCGCCGAAAAAGGGATAAGCGAAGAAGAGGTCCTAAACCAATTGAACCTTTTCAAGGTTGGTTTTCCCTATAAGAAACTTTATGCTGCCGCATCGGCAGAGTGTGGCGTTGCAAAATACGATGAGGCACAACGCAAAGGCTATATCGAAAATTGGAACGAATACTGCAAGGAAAACAATGCCGTGCTGATGAAATTCGTGCCGGCATCGGGAGCAGCAAGTCGCATGTTCAAAAATCTGTTTGCCTTTCTGGACGCAGATTACGAGGAACCACAGACAGATTTCGAGAAGAAGTTTTTTGACGGTATCGCACATTTTGCATTCTACGACGCACTTGATGCTGCTTGCGTGAGACTTCACAGCCGCAACATACGCGAACTTCTGAAAAAGGGCTGTTACAAGGATATCGTTTCGGCTTTGCTTGGCGAAGAGGGGCTTAACTATGGGAAAAAGCCCAAAGGTCTTCTGCTTTTCCACAATTATGACAACGGCGCGCGCACTTCTGTGGAAGAACATCTCTATGAAGGTGCGCTTATTGAAGGAGACAGCAACAGCGATGTCAATCTTCATTTCACCGTCTCGCACGAACACCACAATCTGTTCAAGGAACTTCTTGACGAGAAACTGCCGGAGATAGAAAAAAACACCGGCAGAAAATATAATGTGTCCATATCGGAACAAAAATCAAAGACCGACACGGTTGCCGCAACGCCCCAAAACGAACCGTTCCGCAACGACGACGGCACGATATTGTTCCGTCCGGGCGGCCACGGGGCTCTTATCGAAAATCTGAACGACATCGACACCGACATCGTGTTTATCAAAAACATTGACAACATTGTGCCGGAGCGCTTGATGCAAGACACAATGGATTACAAGCAGTTGCTCGCGGGCAAACTTGTTTCTGTACAAAAAAAGATATTCGAATTTCTTGACGAACTTGACAATAATATTCCCGATGACGACAGGCTGGACGAGATGAAGCATTTCCTTGAAACGGAACTGCACACCACCCGTCTGGGAGTGGCTTTTGAAAGCAATATGGAGCTTGCCGATTATCTGTTCTGCAAGTTCAACCGCCCCATTCGCGTGTGCGGCGTTGTGAGAAACGTTGGCGAAGCCGGCGGCGGCCCGTTCCTTGTTTACAACAACGACGGCAGTATTTCTCCGCAAATACTTGAAAGTTCCCAAATCAACATGGAGGACGAAAACAGTCGCAAGATGTTTGAAAACGGCAGCTATTTCAATCCCGTAGATTTGGTATGCGCCATAAAAGATTACCAAGGCGAGAAATTCGACTTGAGGGAATACGTTGATTCTACGGCAGGTTTCATTTCACACAAGTCGAAAAACGGAAAGGAACTGAAAGCACTTGAACTGCCCGGCTTGTGGAACGGCGGAATGAGCGACTGGAACACCGTGTTTGTGGAAGTGCCGCTTTCTACATTCAATCCCGTCAAGACTGTAAACGACTTGCTCCGCCTGCAACATCAGTAAAAAAATCCGACATCGTATATCGTAAAAACGATGTCTGATATAATTTAAATAATGTCTGATATTGTTCAAACAATGTCAGACATTGTTTTTGCCACATTTGACATCATTTCCACGACTGTTTTTGGCAGGAAAAACACAACTGGTTTTCAGACTTTTCTTGGCTTTTCCGAAAACAAAACATGGTATTACACAAAAACAATAAGGCGGAACACGCTTCTTGCATGCTCCGCCTTATAAATATATTACAACTTTCTGTTTTTTCCGAACTATGCGTTAGATAGAACGTAGGAATTTAACCACAGCATCACGGTCTTTTTTCTTGAGATTATAGAATTTGAGAGCCGATTCATAGGCATCGCTCTCTTTGCTATAGGCGTGCCACATGATAGCTTCTATCTCATTACTTGCGCGACAGTCGTGCAGTCTGTCCTCAGCGCCGGTATTTATCATCGAGAGCCCGCGACCCCACAAAGGAGTGGTGCGACACCACGAACCATGGATATCGTTGATCATATGCAAGCGATGCTGCAACATATCCGAATAGGGGTAAATCTTTTGGTTGGGATATTTTGGCAAAGGACGGCCGCCAATCGAAGCAGGTGCCCAATAATTGTCATCACCTGTGGTCCAGGACGGACGATGACAAGTGGCGCAACCAATTTGATTGAACAATTTCTTGCCGCGCTGCACCTCTTTGTCGTTCAAGTTTCGTGCACGGGGAATCGCCAAGCCACGGTGCCAAACCAAAAACGCATAGAAATTGTCGTCGCTCATTTCTGGTTCAAAATTGTGAATGTCGTTGTTAAACTGATTAGTGTTGGGCGAAAGCAAAACCTTCACCGCGTTCGCAATACCTTCGTCGGTACCGTCAGCATAATAGGGTGAGTTTTTGTCAGCCTTGATTGCGCTTATCACATCTGCGTCTCTCGACATAGCTTCAGCCCAAGCATTTGTAGTGTAAAGGTTCGGGCGGTCGCTACGGCTCACATTAGTGATATTCCAAATGGCATTAGCACCCGGGCCGTCCTGCAAAGACGCACGAGTAAGCGCATAAGTAAATCTCTTGATGCCTTTTGTTCCATCGGCAAGGGTATACCACGCACCCGAAGCCCAATCGTTCGCACTCTTGTCCCAGAATTTAGGATTGAGTTCCACATATTTTGCCTCGGCAGCATACTGCGCTTTCAAGGAATCCTGCGGAATGGCATCGAGCAAGCCTACACCAATTACGCCAATCGTAGATTCAAGACGAACAGCAATGTTTGTGGGACGCGGATAGGTATTAAATGCATCTTCGGGGATAGTAACTTCGGGATACGAAAGATGAAATTCCTCGTTGTTGTCGGGGAAACGCATAGCCAAGCCACTTTCCATAGCTGTAACGTCTTTCCATTCTATATTAATCTTACTTTCATCAATAGGAGGCAAGAAAGGTTCGGTTGCCATAGTCTGCGGCATACCCGTAACCTCAGAAATATAATTACCATCGTTGCTGTTCTTTCCGTCTTCGGGGTGATAAATTGCCATAAGATAACCGTTGCCGAAAACAGAATGGTAGCCGGCATATTGGCGTTTGCCATGTCCATATCCCGGGTGGCAGTCAAGACAAGATTTTCTCAACGCAGCAGGACCAAATCCATTGAAAGGAGCCTGCGTTGTATTAAAATTACGTTCAAAGAAAGCCTCACCTTTATTGAATTCCGCCAAAAGTCCAGCTTGCTCCGTTGCAGGAGATTCGTCTTCATAGCATTTTGCCGTAACATTGTCGGTAGTTCCAAGCTTTCCGCCGGGATACCATTCGTCAGCAGAGAAGTTTCCAACAGCCTTGCCCACATAATTTGCATCAGTTTCGGTGCTTTCTCCGCCGCCATTATTGTCATCGCTACAGGAAAACAAAGAAATTCCTGCAAACCCTGCAAAGGCATAGACACATAGAGTTCTAAGTTTCATTGTCATATTCTTTTTGTTTGTCTTATACATTTCTTTAACGCGAAATAGTAGCGGAACTTTTTTTGTTCCACTACCATTCTTTTCGCTTTGCGCTCTGATATTACTGCTTAGCGAACCAATCTGCCGCATTGTTCAAATCATCATCAAGAGTTTGAATAGCAGTCTGCGCTTTACCTACAAGAGGATCTTTTATGTTGTTCACAAATCCGCCGACCAAAGTATTCTGGCAAGTTTCGAGAGCCTGAATAGCCGCCGTAATATCACTTTCGAGTTTTGCAAGACCACTGTAGTCGTGATCTTTCATATACTGTATGATAGATTTGCTTGCAACACGGTTTTCAGAACGTCCGCCATAGAGAGAATTCTGAATACTGATAATATTGTCCTTGAAATCAATGAACGAACGCTGGCTATACGGAGATTCAATATAGTTGGGATCCGGTTCTTTTCCATTACCATAAGGATTACCTATCTTTACGTTAGCAACTTCGTTGCAGATATTCTCGCAACCCGATTTGATAATCGTTACCATCGTTTCCTGAAGAGTTAGATATGTGCTGCCGGCCTTACCAACTTCGAGCATATTCTTTCCATAAGAATATGTACCGCCACCAACTGTGCTCGGAAGTTCAAGTTCTTCTACTCTGTCGGCGTGAGCCTGGGGAGCGTCTTCATTCCAAGAAACTTCAAGCTGCCAACATCTGTCGCGAAGGTCTCCCGCAACAGCTGTAGCGTAAATAAGTTCTTCTTTACCGGTTACATGAACGCCAAGATCCTTGAACACTTGGTCTGTTTCCTCGCCAAGAAGGTCTGCAACCTTGCGATTTTCTCCATTGCGGAAGATAATAAATTCGATACCGTGGAAACCAAGAAGTTCCTGACCGAGACTGTTGCCAGCAAAAGCGATTGCTTCATCGTCATCGCCGCTCATGATAGCCATATGGTTCTTGTTGGAAAGCTGGCCGGCAAGAGTATTCAAAGCCAAAGGCCATGTATCGATGTGGGGGTCAACTCCGAAATCGGTAGCTGCGCCATAGAGGAAAGCTTCGCTCTCTTCGTAATAAGCGCGTGCTTTCTTGAAAGTTTCGCAAATCTCATCGATTTCTGTCTGGCTCAGACTGCTGGGATTTGCAACCATTTTATTCTTGGCCGCTTTGAGTTGGTCGTAAAGGTTGCCTGTTTCTTCTGCAAGTTTTGCATAGGTAGGATAAACTGTACCATTGATATACTGGTTCAGAACCTCGCTCATTTGCTGTTGTTTCTCGGAAGAATCACTGCCGCCGTTGTCATCGCTGCAAGATGAGAATCCGAATACCATTGCTGCTCCGCAAAGAAGAAGCACCGGAAGTTTTGCTAATTTATTCATTGTTACAAATTGTATTTAGAATGTTTTTATTTCTATTTTCTTAGAGGAAGAAACCTTCGTATGCTATGCCAAGCGAAACCGAAGGCTCGTTGTTGTACTGCGATTTGAGGAAACGCTTCGAATACTCGGCCTTGACCGCGATTTGTGGTATCGGGTAATAATTAAGTCCGAATGCCATTCTAATCTTCTTGGTATAATCGTAGGGCGTCTGCATCTTAGTTTGAATATAAGAGTCGTAGTATTCGTAGTGTCCAAACACAAACAGTTTTTGTTCTTTCTGTCGCATCGATTCTATTTGAGAGAAAACGTCGTAGCCGGCTTCAAAAGCTATTGCCAAGGCATTTTTTCCAACCGGAGTCTTCTGATAGTTTGAATTGTTTGCGGCAAGATTGCGTTTGATACTGCTTATAGTTTGAGCATTTCCCACATATCCATAGTCTACGCTTCCTCGCGCTACGATATTGTACTTGTTAAAGGTGAAATCAACAGAGCCAATTGCAACGTTTCCCTTTACATGGTCGTATGTCTTCACATTATTATTTTCGTCTTTGCCTTCAAGTTCGTGCGGGAAAGAGTTGTGCATTGCTTTGCCGTAATATCCGCTTACGCCTATGCGGAGTCCTGGCACCGTGTAGTTGTCTACGCGGGCTACGAAGCCATATTTGTTAGCCACTTTGAATTCATAGGCAGAGCCTGCGCCTTTCTGCACCCAATTTTCGCGGTTGAACATAAACGCGTCGAGACCTGCAACCACTTGTGCCTCGTATCTGAAATCGCCCGAGCGTCCCCAGATGCTCAATCCCGTATCATGCCAGGTACAAGGTAGTATTGTGGCTTCACCTTCCGGGCGATAAACGGTAAAATAATTGAGCGGCTCGTGATGAGCATTGGTCAAACCAACGGGCACAACTATATGTCCTAATCTTACATTGAGTTCTGGGAAAAACGATTTCTGAAGCCAGAATTGTTCGAGTTCCACCTCGCCGCCTTTTTCCACTTCCTGTTCCCATTCACCTCCCTCGGTGTATTCTTTTTCTTGCGAAACGCCAGTACCGGTGTGCTCAAATTCTATTTCAGAACCCATTGTCCAGCCCTTGCCAAAGTCGTAGCCAAGATAAATCACGGCATGCGGAATATCAAAACGCCCGTGAGACGGATCGTTCTTGTATTTCTGCGGACTGGTATAGCGAAAAACGTTGTCGCTATAGAAATTGCGTGAATAGGCTACCTCGCCATATCCGCCGATACTCAAACGATTTCCTTTCACATGGTTTTGCACACTATCGGCAGCCGAATAATCTTGCGCCATAGCGGGCATTGCTGTAAAGGCAAGCGCACAAAGTGCAGTTTTTGCCGTCTTTTGCCAATTAAGTTTCATTTATCTTTCTTCTGATTATTTTCGGGTGCAAAATTAGAGCGGTCCTAATGCGCAAGCAATACCCAATTTTAGGTAAATCCGGGGCACAATAGGTAGTTTGTATGCGGCTTAGTATTGAATTCAAGGCATTTCGGGCGCACAACTACCCATTTTTATAGTCAAATACCATAATGTAGTGAGGCGGGAGTGGTGAAAAAAATGCGTAAGTTTGCAAACAAAATAAAGATATTACGAGATATGTCAAGCATTTACTTTAACGAAGATGCTCTGATGTGGGATATAATCCGCTACGAGCCTAAAATTCTTCAGGCAATGAGCCGATTTTGCATTCCACTTGGTGTGGGCGAACATTCAGTGCGTGAGGTGTGCGAAGCCAACGGTGTAGATACGGACACATTCATAGCTGTTGCAAATTTCATAAAACATGGTGAGGAGTGTGCCGAACTTTTTGTTGACAAAATCAATGTTGCGGCGCTCATGGACTATCTTCGCAATGCCCACGACTATTTTCTGAATTTCCAGTTCCCCAAGATTCGCCGCAAGCTCATAGAAGCGGTTGACTGCTCCGAAAAAAACGAGGTAGCCTTCCTAATTCTTCAGTTCTACGACGCATATACTTCGGAGGTGAGGAAACATATGCAGTTTGAGAACAACAAGATTTTCACCTACGTCAAACAGCAGCTCAGCGGAGAGTATGAAGAAGACCGCTCGGCGCCGTCTTCGAAAGAACTGGAGCTATATCTGCGCGGACACGACGCTATTGAGTCGAAACTCAAGGAACTTAAAAACCTGTTGGTCAAATATGGTGTGCCGGCGGCGAACGTAAATTTCCTCAACGACGTAGTGTTTAACATCTACACTTGCGAGGACGACCTCACCACGCATTGCGCTGTGGAAAACAAACTGTTTATTCCAGCCGTAAGCAAACTTGAACTTAAAAACACGAGCGGTCAGCACGCCAACTCCAAGACAGAAAAAGACAAGGACAAAGAAGATTTGAGCACGCGCGAGAAAGAGGTGCTGGCATGTGCCGTGAGGGGAATGACCAACAAGGAGATTGCCGACAACTTGTTTATTTCGCTCAACACTGTGCTCACTCACCGCAAAAACATTTCGCGCAAACTCAACATTCACTCCATTTCGGGACTCACCATATACGCCATCGTAAATAAACTCGTAAATCTTGACGAGGTGAAAACCAAGGGCGCGAAAAAGCGAAAGGGTATCGCGGACTTTTAGTCAATTGGGCGGAAAACGGTTTCCCGAATCTTCCTTATTATATAATGTATAAAACCGCTCTCCATGCCTTATTTCAGCGTGGGGAGCGGTTGTTTTTTTTGCAATACATTATATATATGGTCTCACGAACCAAATCGGAGGTATTTTCCCGCGAGTCAAAAACCATGCTGTGCATGGCGAAAAAACTACAACGCATCTCGTTGAAAACTCCGGGCCACCAAATTTAAATTCCGCCGCATCTAATTTAAACGAGATGCGGCGGAGTTTTTGCGACAACCGATGTCATTTTTTCGGCAAACGCAAACCGCTGTTTTTCCCCGGCAACTTATTTCAGAAATATCAACACTAATTTTGCCACAAAGCCCCGTTTCACCTCAAAAAGCACGCAAAATTATCTTTTTGTCGCTTATTATTCGTAATTTTGGCATCAAAGAACCTAAGCATACAGCCGTGCAGTTGCTGGCGCCGCAAAAGGGGCAAAAACTGCGATTAAGTAAGAAGATTAAAAAACATACACAATGAACAAAATTCTACCTAAATTTTTTACGGCAGCAGTTTTGTGCTTCGGAATGCTTTCGGCACATGCCGACAACGTAACGATAAGGCTCGCAACCTCGCTATCGCCCGGAGCAAAACTGACATTCGCCCTACCACTCAATACCCGCGTGAGCGTGGATTGGGGAGACGGAGAAGTGAAAAGCTATCGCGACAGCGTGGTAACCGGAACTTTGGCGGGCGATACCGTTACAATCAGCGGCACATCGCAGCTGTCGAGTTTCGACTGCCATGAGCAAAACGTAAAATGGCTCGACATCACTCAGGCGCCCGACCTTGTTTCGCTCGACTGCTCCGGCAACGAACTCACAACGCTCGACCTCTCGAAAAACACCGCGCTCGAAGAACTGGATTGCTCCAACAACCAAATCACAACCCTATCACTCACAAAAGCAAGCGGTTTGCGCAGCCTCGACTGCGCCGGCAATGAAATTTCGAGCCTCAACATCATTCCCAATACAAGCCTCGAAGTGATAAACGTGAACGACAACAATATTTCCACGCTCACCGTGAGAACCAAAAACAAATTGCGTTCACTCTGGGCGGCAAACAATAAACTCACCATGCTGAGTTTTTCAAACACCGCGCCGATGCAAACCCTCGTTTGTCCCGACAATGCAATCTCTCTACTGACCATGAGCGAAAAATCACAGATAGAGGATTTCTGGTTCACGGGAAACAAACTCACTGAAGCCGACCTCTCGACGAGCGACAACCTTAAAACTCTCGACGTAAGCAACAACGAACTCGACACCTTGGCTCTGAGCAAACTGTTAAACGCTAAAAATCCCGCGCAATACATCAACTGCAGCGATAACCACCTTTCAATCCGCAGCATATACAACAAAGACATAACCAACACCTATATCTGCGGCAACCAAACCTACAACAACGTTCCCGACACCGTTGCCGCCGCCGTGTATGTAGACTTCGCGCGATTTATCACCAATGCATCGGGCAGGAAAAACGGCACAATCACATTCTACAACGGCGAAGACGATAGCGCTCTCAAGATGGGAAGCTCGGCAGCCCTTGGCGACTACACCATGGTCTCTTCTGTGGGACGCGTGAAGTTCTTCAAGAATTTCGACAAGGTATATCTCACCATCACCGGCAAAGACTATCCCGACCTTAACATACGCACAAAAAGTTTCGTGGTCTACGATGAAGGCATTGCCAGCGGCATTGAAGACATCAAGACATCAAACGGCGAAATCATCGCAGAAACAGTTGGCAATGTGCTCCTGCTTTCTTCCGCTCGCAGCCAAAACACAACCGTTGTCTCAGCCGACGGCGCTATTGTCTGGCAAGGAAAAGTGGGCGCCACACCTGTTGAAATCTCTCTCGTTCCCGGCGTTTATATCGTGGGACAGAAGAAAATCGTAATCCAATAAGCGTTTTCCAAATCAAGACATCAAATGAATACTCCCAAATATATTTTAGGATTGCTCTCGTTAGCGATGATGCCGATGCTACATCATAACGCCACGGCGCAAAGCATTATAACCGACTCGCAGTCCCCGATAATCGTTCCCGCCTCCCCCACCCGCTCTGTGTCGTATCGCGCAGCGCTCGGCAAAGTAAAAATAGCCTCGAGCGTAGAATATACCGTCAGCAGCGACGCAGATTGGTGCGTTGTAACCCCCACAAAAAACGGTTTCAACTATCGCGTAACCACCAACATAGAAAAATCAACCCGTGAGGCCCGCGTGAAAATCTACAACGAAGCAAACAACCTCACCCGCTATGTTTCAATCGTGCAAGACGGCTCCAATTTTGAAAAATATGTGGAGCAGCCCACCCTTGACGTGGTGCCAACCGACGCTACTGCCCCCGGAACGTCCTCACTCAAGCGCACAATCGACGGATCCAACTCCACGTATTACGAATATACGGCAGAAAAGGGCACTATATCCGAGACAAATCCCCTGAACCTCGAATACACCTTCGGCGGAAAGGACGTGGCATACATCACCTACATACCCAACGGCATAAGCCACGGCTACATGGGATATGCAAAGGTTTCGTACAAAAAAGTAGGCTCTGAAGATTTCATAGAACTCGGCACCTACGATTTTTCAACCGACGGCAGCACCGTGAGAATAGCCCTACCCGACAGCGGAGCCGAGAACGTCGACATTCTGAGGATTTCCGTTTGGAATGGATTTGAAGACAATAACGGCAACGAGCGATTTGGTTGCGCCGAGATGCAGTTTGCCAAAGGTTTGAACCAATCTTCGGTTTACGGCGTGTTTGCTGATGAACTCCTCACCAAACTTCGTCCGGAAATCACCGCAGATGATATCGACACCATATCCAATCCGTTTGTACAAAACCTCGCCTCGCAAATCTACGCCGGCACCTACGACACAAAATACCGCTCCGCATATTATAATTGTCTGCTCCCGGCTTCGAGCGTAGGCGACACATTACTCTCGGGCAAGAACTACGACATTTTTGAAGGCGTTACCGGCATTGCAATAAACCCCGGACAATTTTCTGTAGCAGTCAAAGGAATTCAGCCGGGCGTTACCGCACAATTATATGTAACTGCATATCGTCCGAAAAGCGGCAACACAGGTCCTGACTACAAGTTGTACACACTCAAAAACGGCATGAATTTAATAAACTACACTGCCGACAGCGTGGGACTTGCTTACGTAAAATATAGATCTGACACGCCCGAAAAATTCGACTCTATCGGTTTGCACTTTATCAACGGAATTCAAAACGGATACATCACCAACAAGATGACAAACACCGACATCGCAAATGTGTTGCAGAACGCAAAATACATGTGTATGGACATTCTCGGCAACAGGGTGCATCTTGTGTTCGAAACCAAGTCTCTGCTGCGCTACACCGCAGGACGTTATCGCCAGCTCATCAATGTTTACGATTCCATCATAGCCATGGAACACAGGGTGCTCGGTTTGGAGAAATACAACAAGATTCCGAAAATCCGCACGCTCTTCTATGTAAACTACGACTACTTCATGTATCAAACTGTGCTCGGAGCTTCGGCTAAATACGACGTAACTGATATTCTCGTGCCGACAAATTTCCTCAACAAGAACACAGCTACAATTTGGGGCGTCGCACACGAATGGGGCCACCAGCATCAAAGTCCCTACTACACTTGGGGCGGAATGGCCGAGGTCTCAAACAATATTTTCTCGAGCTATTGCTGTATCCACTTCGGGCAGAAAACCCAAAACTTCCTGGTAAACAATTTCACCCAAGCCTACAAGGAATATTTCGAGGAGGACTATTTTGAAACGCATACCGACTCCCTGAGCCCCGCACGTCAGAAAGCGTATGCGGCAGCAGGCAACTATTCCTATTCGCCAAAGCTTCAGGAAGCATTCCTCGCGATGAAAGACGCACGAATACCGTCGCGCGCCGAAGACTATCTGCACACCGCAAATTTTGTAGAGCACAATTTCAACAATCTCTTTGCAAACCGTTTGGCGAGTCTCTATGAAATCTGGAACTACTTTGAGTTCAAGGAAAACAACACCGATATCTATCCCAACTTCTTCAACGATATTCGCAATACCGAGCGTGGGACAAACAAATACGAACTCATTGCGGCCGCACAAAACGGCAAGACGGCGCGATTGGCACTGCTCCGCGAAATGTATCCAAGCAGCGTGTGGGTAACCAACAACTATGTGTACGAAAAATCAAAGAGCACGCAAAACGAGGCAGCCGCCATTCTCAATTTCGTCTACAAGATGTCGACCGCCACAGGCTACAACATGTTCCCCTACTTTGAGAAATGGGGATATCTGCGCCAAGTGGCAACCTACACAAGCGACTACGGCGACCACTACTACTGCCTCACAAAAGACATGTACGACGAATTCAAGACAGACATGGACGCACGCGTGGCAAGCGGCGAGCTCAAAGAAATGACCGACGATTTGATTAAAGAAATCTCAAGCTACCCGATACCCACCGACTATCCCGTGCTAAGCGTGCCCAACTAAGGCATAAGCTTGTAAGGCAACATAACATTTTGCCGCATCATGGTAAGGACAGCTCCCTCTTCCATGATGCGGCAATTTTTTATTGCAAACTCCATATACCGAAAACCCCGAAAAATACGCCACATCTTCCGCCCGACGCCATATTCCCACAAAATAGTTCCGCACTTTTTCAGCATTACAGTAATTTTGCACCGATTTACTCCCCATTGCCGGGAAAAAGCAAGGCATGCAGTTTGAACGACAAGCAATCTTTTTCCACAAAGAAGCAATACCGTTTCACCCCCTCCCGGCACAAATACTCTCCGGCAAGCAAAAAGCAAAAGCATGGAAAATCTACAAATAATGGCAATACTCTTCGCCATCGTGATATTAGGCTACGCCGCAAACAAGTTAGGCTACATCGGCGGTGAATTCGACAAAAAACTCTCACGCTTCGTCATCGACATCACCAGTCCGCTCCTGATACTCTCCTCCGCCATGGGCGAAGAACTCCCCGACCGCACACTCATTCTTCCATTGCTCGCCATAGGCTTCCTCACCTATATCATTCTGCTCGTCTACGGATTTCTTGTGCCCAAACTCCTAACCCCCAACCACGACCATCGCGGAATGATAGGCTTTGCCCTAATGTTCGGAAACGTAGGCTTCATAGGCTATCCCGTAGCCGCCTCGATATTCGGCACGCAAGCCATATTCTACACAGCCCTCCTCAACACATCCAACACATTCTTCATCTTCACGGCAGGCATAATGCTCGTAAAAGGCCAATACAGCCTTCGCAGTTTCAATCCCCGCATACTCCTAAGCCCCTCACTCCTCGCAGCATTCATAGCCACAATCCTCGTAATTCTGCAAGTACACACCCCCACAATAATCTCTCGCCCCATAACTATGGTAGGCAACATCACCATTCCCGCCGCCCTTCTCTCAATCGGCTCCTCCATGGCAAGCCTATCCCTACGCGACATCATAGGCACACCCAAGGTATACATCGCCACCATACTACGCCTCGCAATAATTCCCCTTTCAGTATATTATCTGTTTCGCGCCTGCGGAGTGCCAACAATAGTAAACGAAATCAACACCATAATAATAGCAATGCCCGTAGCCGCCTACGGCACAATGTTCTGCCTGAAATACAACCGCGACCCCAAGCTAATGATAGAGATAACCTTCTTCACCACAATCCTCTCCGTTATAACAATCCCCCTACTCACCCTACTATTCAAAAACTAAGTTCCCCGACTTTCCACTCCCACTATCACGCGCAAAACATCCCACTTCATAAAACACTGTAACCCAAACAAATTCACAACACAAAATATCACAAAAACTCCGCCGCATCTAATTCAAATTAGATGCGGCGGAGTTTAAATTTGCTGGCCCGGAGTTTTTACGACAACCGATGTCGTGAAAACGGGGTTCTTTTGTCTTGAAAATTTGCAGCCTTTGCGTTGTTCTTATTTCTCTTATCTTGTTGTTTTTCAATATAAAGGTTTAAACGCAAACCCAAAAGAAACGCCCTCTGCGCCGTTGGGTTTTGAGCGCAGGGGGCGTTGGGTAAATTTCAGCTAGAATGGTTTACAAGGCTTTCCATTCCACTTCGTCGGAAACGCCATTGTCAGAAACGACCTTGAACTTGTCGTTTGCGGTCTTGTATTTCACCGGCGCAAAAGTCCATATCACACCGGTTTCGTCGGGACATTTGTCGAGCGTCTGCACTTTCTCTCCGTTTTGATAAAGCGTGAGGCTCTTGGCATTGCTATATACTTTCACGTTGAACGCTACGTCTTTGGGGCTGCCCGCACGTCGGCGTCCCGTGATGTACACCGTGGTTTCTTTTTTGTTCCACAAGGATTTGTAAAGATAGAAATGGTCTTTCTTTATCTTTCTGTCGCGCGTAACAAGTCCCTTGTCGTTCATATATTTACGGCTTTCGGCTTCGGTGAAATTCACTCCGTCGCCACTGTCAAGGTATCCTTCTTGACGGTTAGCCACCGGGAAGTCGAACATAATCCACAGCGACGTGAAATTGAGCCACGGCATTTTGAGAATTTGCCTTACGTCGCTTTCGTGAATGTAGCAGCCGTATTCTTCGTAGTGTTTGCGGTCATCCTTGCGGTTTTTCATCACAGCCGAATCAAGTGTGTGGCAAAAAGGATTTGACCCGCCGCCGTATTCGGCTATATTCGTTACGCCCATCTTGGTATGCACTTCGTTCATCTCCTTTGTGAGACGGTTGGGGCCTTGTCCGAGTTGATACCAGTCGGGATATCGGTTTTCCGAAAAGAAGTCGCCGCAAAGTTTTGTGTACTGCTTTTGGCGGAAAATACTGCAATCGGTCAAACCAACATACCTGTAGGGATCTATACCTTTGGCATTGCGATAAAGACGTGCGGTTTGTTCCACCACATAGTCCTGATTGATTTTTCCTTGCAGTTGGTCGGTGTTACCCCACCCGTCCACTTCGTTCCACATTCCCCAGAAAATGATGCTCGGGTGGTTGTAAAGATTTAAAACCATCTCCTCCATTTGCTGATTTATGTTGTCGAAATATTCAGTAGAGGCGTTCACGCCGCAAACATTCACCCAAGGAATTTCTGTTTGCACCACAATGCCAAGCGAGTCGCAGAGTTGGAATTCATAGTCGTTGTGGGGATAATGCGCGAGGCGCACGAAATTTGCGCCAAGTTCCTTGATAATTTCGTAGTCTTTGTAGGTGTGGTCTTTTGTTACCGCCGAGGCTTGTCCGTCCCAGTCCTGATGTTCCGACACACCGCGAAGCGGGTAACTGCGCCCATTGAGGAAGAAACCGTTGCTCACAGAGGTTTGATAGTAACGGATGCCGATTTTTGTCTGTGCCACATCGATTGTCTTGCCTTTGGAGTCGATGATTTCAAGTTGGGCGTCATACAAAAAAGGATCGTCTACGCCGTCCCAAAGATGCGGGTAAAACACTGTGAAGTTGTGAAAGTATTCATACGATTGGTTGTTTTCTATCACCGCTTCCTTTTCCGATTTATAGTATTCCGACTTTGCGCCAGGGGATTTGAGGGAGAAGCGTATTTTCACCTTTTGTTTTTTCCCGCTTGTGTTCACGATAAACGTTTCAACCTTGCCGTTGGCTTTTTCGCGGCTCACATAAGGCGTACTCACGTGCATGCGGTACATTCCATACCGCGCGGGCAGGAAAAACACGCCGTTCATTTTCAGCAGATACACGGGATTGTGAAGCCCGTTGTTCTTGTTGAAGTCCGAACTCACCGGAATGAGATTTACGTCAAGCGTGTTGTCGGTGCAAACCTCGATATCGTTTTTCCCTTCATGGATTTTTTTGCCAATTGTTACGACAAAAGGCGTATATCCTCCCTTGTGGGTGCACACTTCTTTGCCGTTGACACTCACGGTAGCCGCCTGGGCAGCACCCTCGAAGAGCAAATAAACGGGACGTTTCAAATCGTTTTTATCGAAATTGAGCTGGCATTTATAATAAGCCTTGCCGCGATAATAGTTGCTCGTGCGGCCGTCAATGGCATTGCAGCTATGGGGAATGCTAACCTCTTCCCACGAAACTTTGTCCTTGCTAAAACTCCAGTTCTTCAATTCCGTCTGTTCCCAGGCGCGTCTTTGGGCATTGGCATTGGGCATGCAAAGCAAGCAAGCCAATAAGGATAAAACAATGATAGAGATCTTTTTCATATGCTATAGTTTTGCGTTTTCACGAATACGTTGCAAATATAAGGATAATAGTTTTTTTACAATTGTTTAGGGTCGGTAAAATCCCGGTAACTATTCAGCGATTGGGATAGCTAGTAGTTTTGATTCTTAATACCTAGCAAAATATATTGGTTTTGTCTTGCAATTGGTGCCTCGTTTTCTTGCGTATTTGAGATATTTTTCGTACCTTTATACCTATGAAAGAACAAGTTACGGACATATCAAAAGTACTGAAAAGCTTGGCAGAAGAGATGCTGTCGATGCGTAAAACCATCGACCAGCAGTACTCTGAAATAGTCAGGTTGAGCCGTAAC
>CAVFYC010000003.1:0-67303 GCA_963626585.1 Christensenellaceae bacterium Phil1
TCCTCTTCCTGGAGGAGGCGTTCATTATATACAAATGCCGTGTGAAATAGATACGAAGACGCTTGGTGGAATAGCCAAAGCTACCGGCGGACAATTCTATCGAGCAACTTCTACTAAGGAATTGAAGAAAGTCTACCAAGATATTGATACCTTGGAGCGTACAAAGTTCAGTGTGCGAAAATACTCCAAACGATACGATTTGTATCAGCCTTTGGCTATGATGGCAATATTCACCATTCTGCTTGAACTTCTTTTGAGAGCCACCGTATACCGCCGTCTGCCATAAATTAATAGGAAATTATGTTCAGATTTGAAGATCCAAAATATTTATATCTGTTGTTGCTCTTGATATTATGGGCAATAATATATATAGTGTCGTGTGTTGTGCACAAAAAACGGCTTCGCAAGTTCGGAGATACCGAACTTGTCAAGGCGCTAATGCCCGACGCTTCGTCCAAACGGCAACACCTGAAATTCATTATCGTGATGTTTGCCGCGGCAATGCTTATCGTAGCGTTGGCACGCCCACAAATGGGACTTACTGTTGATAACGAAAAAAAGCAAGGCATAGAGGCAATATTTGCCCTTGATATATCCAACAGTATGATGGCTGAAGACATTACGCCGAACCGTTTGGAATGCGCCAAACAACTAATCGCTTCGACAATCGACCGTATGGACAACGATAAAGTGGGAATCGTTGTTTTTGCCGGCGATGCCTACAGTCAGTTGCCTATTACCAGCGACAACGTATCGGCAAATATGTTTCTCGATGCAATCAGCCCGTCGTTGATAACACGCCAAGGCACGGCAATAGGCCAGGCTATAAATCTTGCAACAAAGAGTTTTACTCAGAAAGAAGGAGTTGGGCGTGCGATAATAGTAATCACAGACGGCGAAGACCATGAAGGTGGAGCGGAAGAAGCAGCTAAGGACGCGGCGAAAAAAGGTATTCGTGTTTTTATGATAGGTATTGGTAAAACAGGTGGTGCTCCAGTGCCTGATCCTTCAAACAAAGGAAAATATTTGACAGACAAACAAGGCCAGACCGTTATATCGCATCTGAACAAAGAGATGTGCAAAAAAATCGCCGAAGCAGGCAAAGGTTCTTTTATCTACCTTACAAATACTCCAACTGCAAGGGAACGTTTGTTCGGCGCCCTCGACAAAATTAAAAAGAGCGAGATGTCTTCGGCGGTGTATTCTTCATATGACGAACAGTTCCAATGGGTAGTTTTACTTGCTCTGATAGCATTGGTGGCAGATGCGGTTATTATGGAACGCAAGAACCATGTGTTGCGCAAACTCAACCTTTTTAAGAAAAAAAGATGACTTTCAAAAAATACATACTATTAATACTTGTCGTTTGTGTCGCAATTCCAGTTTTTTCGCAAGGCGATAACCGTAGAATTGTGCGCAAAGGAAATTCGCAATATCTCGACAGCCTTTTCAATGATGCCGAGACTGCGTATCGCCAAGCCGTGAAGAAAAATGCCAAAGACCCTGTGGCGCATTTCAATCTCGGTAATGCTTTGCTGCGTCAGCGTAATCCCAAAGATGCTGCCGCACAATATGAAAACTCCGCCAAACTGACGAAAAATCCTTTGTATCTTGCAAAAGCCTACCATAATATCGGTGTGATTTTACAAAGTCAAAAACAATACGGCGAGGCAATAAAAAGCTACGAGAATGCGCTCCGCAACAATCCGCGCGATGATGAGAGCCGCTATAACCTTGCGCTTTGTCGCCATTTGCAGAAAAATCAAAAGCAGGACCAAAAACAAAACGATCAGAACAAACAGGAGAAAGATCAAAATAAACAGCAGAACAAACCTGAACAAAATAAGGACAAGCAAGAACAAAAACAGCAGCAAAACAATAACCAAATGTCGAAAGACAATGCTGAGCGTTTGCTTGATGCCGCAAAACAAGAAGAACAGAAAACCCAAGACAAGCTACGCAAAGGGCAACGTTATGCGAGTCCTCGCAGTTTGGACAAGAATTGGTGATACAAAAATATAGCAATACGAAATGATAAAAAAGATATACTGCTTGATAATAATCTTCTCTGTATGTATGCCGTTGTTTGGGGCAATACATATCAAAGTTAACGCACCAAGTGCTGTGGCAACGGGAGAAGATTTCAGAATCGAGTATTATGTTTCAACACGGGAGGTAGAAAATTTTACTGGCCCTAAGTTTCCCTCAAATATAAATGTGCTTTACGGACCGAGTCGCTCGGAGATGTCGAGCTATCAGATCATAAATGGTAAAAGTTCAGGCTCAAGTTCCGTAACTTTCACGTATACTTGTACGATTGACAAGGCCGGCACGGTAAACATTCCCCCTGCTTCAATAAAAATAGGTGGGAAAACTTACAAGACCAACTCGGTAACGATACATGCAAGCGGTTCTACGCAACATTCTTCAAGCAATTCTTCTTCGCAGAGTTCCCAAAATGGACAAATAAGTGCGCCGTCTTCAAGTGGAAAGATTACGGCGAAAGATTTGTTCATTACAGTTTCGGCAAACAAGACAAAGGTTTACGAACAGGAGCCGATAGTTCTGACATATAAGATATATACGCGGGTTAATCTTACGCAGCTGGCCGGAAAAATGCCTGATCTGAAAGGTTTTCTTATACAAGAGGTGCCGCTGCCCAAGAACAAGACGTTCAGTGTGGAGAATTATAAAGGCGAGAACTACCAAACAACAAAATGGTGTCAGTATGTGATGTTCCCGCAGCAGACGGGGAAATTAGAAATTCCGTCTATAAAATTCGATGGAGTTGTTGCCGTGGCAAATCCAAACATTGATCCTTTCGATGCGTTCTTCAACGGCAATTCAAACTTTGCTGAAGTAAACAAATCGATAATTGCCCCGTCGATAAGTATAAACGTAGAAAAACTTCCTACGCCCAAGCCCGCAGATTTCTCCGGTGGAGTTGGTGATTTTAACATCAGCGCGTCGATTTTGACTGCCAAGCCGCGAACAAACGAGAACCTTGCCGTGAGGTTGACGGTCAACGGAGTGGGGAATATGAAGCTTATAACTGCGCCAAAGCTTAACTTAGGTTCTGATTTTGAAGTATTCCCGGCAAAGCTCACCGACAAGACAAATCTAACGGCTAACGGAATGAGCGGAACGGTTTATTACGATTACGTGGTGGTTCCTCATCAAAAGGGAAACTATACGCTTCCAGAGATAAAGCTCGGATATTTCGACACAGCCACTAATTCTTATAAGACAACAAGCACCTCACCGATTTCGTTTCGTGTGGAGCAGGGCGTAAACCAGCCGAGCGAGGACGAAGAGCTTTTGCGCCGCGATATAAACGACATTCATCGTGGCGGATACTCCACGCCATCTACGTTTTTCGCTCTCGGAAACGGCGGATACTATGTTTGCTATCTTGTGCTTGCTTTGCTTTTCGCTTTGACCTACGTTGTGCTGAAACGTTCCGAGAAATTCTTGACCAATACCGACTTGCGTATGCAGAAGTCGGCAAAGCGTACGGCCAACAAGCATTTGCGCAAGGCCGAAAAACTGATGCGCGAGGGAAATTCTACGGCTTTCTACGATGAACTTGCCAATGCGTTGCTTTCGTATGCCTCCCACCGTTTCCTGATACCGATGTCGGAATTCAAGACTGACGAGATAGCCCAAAAACTTCAAGACCACGGAGTGAGCCCGACGCTTGCCAATGAATTTTCTGACCTTATGAAGCAATGCGAGTTCGCACGCTATGCGCCCGGCAACCCGCAGGAAAATATGGAGAACCTTTACGAGCGTTCCGCCAAGGTTGTTGCTAAAATAGAGAACCCTTAAAGATGACACGCGAAATGAAATCATATATACGAAATATCATTGCAATTTTTGCAACGTTGCTTCTTTTCTGTAGCGTATGCGGTGCCGCCACTACCGAAAACCATTATCAGAAGGGCTGCGACTTGTATTCCAAAAACGAGTTCCGTGCTGCGGCGCAAGAGTTTGAGCATGCTGCCAAAAACATAAGGAGTGCCGATATTTATTACAACCTTGGCAATTGCCACTATCGCCTCAACGATTATCCTCGGGCGCGTTTGGCATACGAGAGAGCTGTGAAAATCGACCCTTCAAACCAAGATGCGAAATACAATCTCAAGATTACGGTAGCTAAAATCAAAACTACTGGTGCGCAGTCGCAATCGTTTATATCCTCGTGGGCTAACGATTTTGTTCATTCCCGCAGCATAAGCCAATGGGCGGTATATGCGGTGGTTTTGTTCGCTCTTATGCTTGCGTGTGTGCTGCTTTATCGTTTTGCCAATGCTTTATGGTTGCGCAAAGGCGCGTTCTTTTCGGCAGGGATATGCTTGTTTCTTATGATAGTGGCGCTTGTTTGTGCCGGTGTGCAGACGAGCAACGACAATATGCCGTCAGAGGCTATAGTTATACAGCAAAGCGACGTAATGCAGTCGCCTTCCGACAATTCCAAAGCCTTGCAGCATATATTGCCGGGGGCTAAAATCAAACTTGTTCGCGGAACTTCTCTCAAAGGTTGGCAACAGATTTCGCTCGGTGAGGGACAAAAGGGCTGGATAGCCACAAAGGATATCGGAGTAATATAACAGTTGCGTCAAAAACCTTTGCAAATGCTGGAATACCTGCTCAATCTTGACCAAAACATCACTCTCGCGCTAAATGGGAGCAATTCGCTCTATGCCGATGCGATTATGATGCTCATAACTTCAACTGTTACATGGATTCCGGTGGGTGTCGTGATGCTCTATATCATTGTAAAAAACAACGAACTGCCTCATTTGCTTTCGATATTCGTATTGTTGGTGTTTTGCGTGCTTGTTTCCAACGGCTTGTCCGAGATAAGCAAGGCAGTGTTTGAAAGGTGGCGCCCTTCGGTCGATCCCCACATCATGTATATGGTTAAGGTGGTGAACGGATACCGGGAAAGCAAATACGGGTTCTTTTCTGCCCATGCTGCAAACACTATGTCGATAGCCATGTTTCTTTCCTGGTTGTTCAAGAAGCCGCGTGCCACATTTCTGTTCCTGCTTTGGTCGTTTCTCAATGGTTGGTCGCGTGTTTACCTCGGAGTTCATTATATGGGCGATGTGTTGGTGGGCTGGGTGATAGGAGCAATTGTAGGCAGTCTGCTTTATTTAGCCTATCATAGGATATCCTGGCGTTTTGCCGAACCATCGCGTGTGATTTCGTCCGAATATACGCGTAGCGGATATCTCGCGGCCGACATTGATTTCCTGTCTCTCGCGCTTCTTCTTACGTTTGCCGCAATCGCCGTAATAGCCTGTGTTTATCCTGTTTAGAATATAGCAAAAACAACAAGGCTTCTCGTAAAAACTCCGCCGCATCTAATTTAAATTAGATGCGTCGGAATTTAAATTATGTCTGACATCGTTTTTTACCCCAAGCGATGCCGTTTTTCCTCCTTGTGCACCCCGTCTTTTTTTACCCCACATTCTTTTCCCGAAACACTTTTGTAACATAGATTTAATTGAAAACAAACATCAGCATTGCAATTTTGCATCGAATTGTAAAGCGACTCGTGTCAAAAACCGGGTAAT
This sequence comes from Christensenellaceae bacterium Phil1, assembly GCA_963626585.1. Classification (GTDB taxonomy): domain Bacteria; phylum Bacteroidota; class Bacteroidia; order Bacteroidales; family Bacteroidaceae; genus UBA6398. Next base: position 5,583 of record CAVFYC010000003.1, read on the forward strand.
TCAACAATTTATCACAGAATTTGTGAAATTGGAAATCAAAAATCAACACAGTAAGAATATATTTTGTAATATTGTAACGAAAAGCAAGTATTTGTTATAACGTTGTTAAAATAGAATACTGGGAATTTAACACTCAAAACATAAATGCATATGAGAAAAACTTTAGTCACAGTAGTATTCGCAGGGCTTTGCCTAACGGGAGCGTCGGCTCAAGACGTTTTCGTTTACAATGCCGGGAGTGAAAGACCGCTCCTAACTGTGAACAACTTGCAACGCATCGAGTTTGGTGAAGAGAGCATTTCTTTCTTCCAAACAAATGCTGTCGAAGGCACCCCTGTGGACCTCAACAGTATTGACTACATGCTCTTCTACGACAGAGAAATTCTGAATTCCGTACGTCCTACGGCAAAATCAGAAGGCGTGAACATCTCTTATGACGGTAGGAACGTTTCCGTGGAAAGCGTCGAAAACATTTCAAGTATCGACGTGTATTCTTCAGATGGCGTGAAAGTTGCAACTGTATCGCCTAAGGCTAAGAGCGCAAAAGTATCTCTTGCTTCCAAACCCGCAGGTGTTTACATCGTGAAGGCAACTGCTGGCAAATCTACGGCAAAAAGTGAAATCGTTAAAAAATGAACAAGGCCATGACACTCAATCTTATTAAGAAAACACTTCTTGGAGCTGCGTGCATAGCTGTTTTCGGTTTCAACACCAATGCACAGACAATCACCAAGCACATTTACGCTTACAAAGACGGCGTGGTAACATTCCGCGCCAACGCAAGCGATGTAGACAGTATAGCACTCGAGGAAAACAAGACCGTGGTTGCGCTCTACAAGCACGGTTCGAGCACTCCCGTCTACAAGACTAATTATTCCGACATCGACAGTATATCCTTTACAGCTCCCGTGCCGGTGGCTGACATATTGGACGTTATGTTCGACGAAACGGGTAACTGTTGGGACAATTCCCCATTGAATCTTCTCGTAACCCCGCTAACAACAAACGGAACGGCAGAAGTTAACTACAACAAGACCTACGAAATGTGGGAAAGCCATTTCTATGGAGATTCTTGGGGCAGTTCTCCCAAAAACACTTGCTTCAAGGCAGACTATTCCCAGAATGATTACGTTAAGGAGGCACTTTCCGACGGCCATTCCATGGAATGTCTCTTCAAGGTGGATTATGACGGCAATATCGTAGACAAAGAAGGAAAATTCTTCGCAGCCCATGAAGGCGGCGGTACAGGTTTCCTTATCTGCACCAAAGCAAAGAGCCCAAACAATCAGAACGAACTTACATTCCTTCCCAACGTTTCAACAAACGGAAAGAGCAACTGGATTTGGGCAACCAGTGGAATTGTTCCGCAGCCCGGAAAATACTATCATTTGGTAGGCGTATATAATAAGGAAGAAGAAAAAGCTTACGTTTATGTTGACGGACAGTTGATGAATGTGGTTGATGCAAAAGGCGATTTCCGTCTTCCGTCAAACGAGAAGGCACAATGGTTCGGCATCGGCTGTGATGCAAATACCGGCACCGGCGGCCAGGCAGTCGACAGCCATGTCGCAATTGCCCGCGTATACGACAAAGCTCTTACTGCAAGCGAAGTAGACGGCCTTTGGAATGAAGTGGCACAAAAATCACAGCTTCCCGTAGCCGACTTGCTTGATGTGCAATTCACCAAAGACGGCGGCGCAATCGACGTATCGCCGATGAAAAACGAAGTACAGGTTATTTCTCCTACGAACAAGATTGAAACCTACTACAATCCTTATTACGGCACGTACGCAGCAAAGATCAACAACACTTGGAGCGGTGCCGTTGCCGACACAAAGACTTACTGCAAGGTAGATTTTGAGAACAATCAGAAATTCCGCGATGCTCTCGCCGACGGACACACTGTTGAAACCGTATGGAAGGCTACTTACATGGGAGAACTTCCTGACAAAGAAGCTAAATGGTTCTCTGCAATGCAGGCAGGCGGTACCGGTTTCCTCATCTGCAAGAAAGCATCAGGCAAAGACGGTGGCAACGAACTTACATTCCTTCCCAACGTTACCCAGAATGGAAAGAGCAATTGGATTTGGGCAACCAGCGGCGTTGTTCCTGAGGCTGAGAAGTATTACCACATGGTTGGCGTTTGGAACAAGGAAGAAGGCAAGGCTTATATCTATGTTAACGGTGAGTTGATGAATACCGTTGATGCGGTGGGCGAACTTAAATTTGCGTCAAGCGGTAGCAATTGGTGGGGTATCGGTTGTGATGCCAATCCTAAAGGCGGCGAACAAGGCGGTAATTGGGAAATTGTAAACGCTCGTGTATACGACAGCCCGCTTACCGAACACGAGGTTGCCAATCTTTGGAACAATATTGCCACTGCCACAAAACTTGCAGACGACTCCGTAGCAAAGAATCAGGTTAATCCCGAAGATACAGTTACTGTTCCAGCTCCTAAGGCTGATTTGATGGATATTGAATTCGGTCCTAACGCAGAAGTAAAAGACGTTGCAGTTCCTGACCACAATCCTACGTGGATGGTAAAAGGCCAAGCTTGGACTGGCGGAGATGTTGATGATATTTCCAACGCTCCTCTTACTTACTACAACAGCGAATACAACCGTTACGTTGCTCGTTTCGACAATAACTATGGTTATAAGCCCAGTCTTTACATTCTTGGTTATGATTATGAGAACGACCAGGCTTTCCAAGATTCCATTGCAGACGGACATACTCTTGAAATTCTCGTAATGCAGGATAACAGCGATGCAGTTCTCGGCAGAGAGATTAAACCATTCAGCTCGCACGAGGGCGGTGGTACCGGTCTGATGATTGAAACTGCCGGCGACTGGACATTCCTTCCCAATACAGGTTCATACGTTTGGTCTACGAGTGGAGTATATCCCAAGCAGAAACAATACTATCACGTGGTTGGCGTATATAATAAGGAGGAGCAAACCGCTTCGGTGTATGTTGACGGCGTGCTTAAGAACACTGTTCCTGCTACGGGCAACTTCAAGTTTGCTTCAAGCGGTTGCTTGAGAATGATTGTCGGTGGCGACCCCGATGGTAGCGATTACAAAGCCAACAATGGCTGGAAGGGCGACATTGTGTTTGCCAAGGCTTACAGCGCACCGCTTACAACTCCGCAGGTTAAGGCTCTTTACAAAGAAATTGAGGCTTCCAAAGCATCTGCTTCCACTTTCGTAACCGATTACAGCTACAACAATGGCATTGCAGTAAAGAGCGGCGCTCCGTTTGCTATCACCGGCAAGGGCTTCCAGAGTGGCGACCAAATTATATTCTCCGACGGAACAAACGAAGTGTCTGCTCCCGTAACTGTTACTTCTACCGGCGCTGAGGTTAACCTTTTCGACGGAATCGTTAACGACAAACGTTATATCATCTACGTTCAGCGTGGCGACAAGAAGCAAACGCTCGGCATGTGCAAGTTCTTCGTTACCGACGAGTTGCCTCAAGGAACAAAGGTAATTGCTCACCGCGGACATTGGAATGTTACTGGCGCTGCACAAAACTCCAGAGCTTCTCTCAAGAACGCTATTGATGTTCACTGCTATGGTTCTGAAACCGATGTATGGCTCACTACCGACGGCAAACTGATGGTTAATCACGATGCTTCATACAACGGCGTAACTATCAAGGACGCTACATCGGAACAGTGCAAGGCCCTCACACTTTCAAACGGCGAAAGCATGCCCGAAATCACTGATTTCCTTAGCATGATTGCTGCTGAAAACTGGACAACCGACACAACTAAGCTCATCATCGAGATTAAGGACCACGGAACAGACGAACTCAACACTTTGGCTGCACAAACGCTTGTAAATGCAGTTTACGAAGCTGATGTTGCCGACAGAGTGGAATACATATCGTTCAGTCTAACGGCTTGCAAGGCTCTCCACGAGGCTGACAGCGATGCCAAAGTTGCTTATCTCAGTGGCGACAAGACTCCGCAGGAACTCAGCGACCTCGGTCTCACTGGACTCGACTACACGCTTGCTAAGTATACAGGCAATCCTACTTGGATTAGCGAGGCTCGCGAGCTTGGCTTGACAACAAACGTGTGGACAATCGACAGCACCGACGAGATTATCAAGAGCAACAACCTTGGCATTGACTTCATCACTACCAACAATCCTGTTGAAGCTACAAAATACTTGAACTACTATATGAATCTTAACAAATAAGTCAAGGCTTAGATTCAAGTAAATATCAACTAATCGGGAGGGAACTTTTTAAGGTTTTCTCCCGATTTTATTTATGCTTGATTGTTAGGGATTTATATTTTGCCAAATTTTGCTTTTCCGATGTCAGACATAATTTAAATTCCGACGCATCTAATTTAAATTAGATGCGTCGGAGTTTTTACGAGATGCCTTGTAGTTTTTTTGCCCATTCGCTCCTTATTGCGAAAGCCGCAGGACAATCTGTCTCGCGCCTTTATATTTCGTACGCATAACCCTAACTTTTTCTCCCGAAACAAGCCCGCGACGTGCAAATAGGCAACACCTTTGTGCGTGAAAGCCAAGAAAAAAACGTATATTTGCCATAAAATAAAGGACAAATCATAAAAATGAAATGAAAGTACACGAATATCAAGCAAAAATGCTATTCAAGAATTATGGTCTGCCGGTAGTTGACCAGAATATTCTTTGCCGCACGGTTGACGAAGCCGTAGAGGCATACAGAACCATTGGCGAAGAATACGTTGTGGTCAAGGCTCAGGTTCATACCGGCGGCCGCGGAAAAGCCGGCGGCGTGAAACTCGCAAAAAGCGAGGACGAAGTGCGCCAATATGCCGGAGCAATTCTTGGAATGGACATAAAAGGCTTCAAGGTAGACAGAGTGCTCATAACCCAAGCCGTTGACATTGCAGCAGAATACTATGTGAGCATAATTGTAGACCGCAAAACAAAATGCCCAATATATATGGTGAGCCGCGCCGGAGGTATGGATATCGAACAGGTGGCTCGCGAAACTCCCGAGAAAATCGAGAAAATAGCTATCGACCCGCTTTTGGGCGCCACAGACTTCAAGACGCGCGAAGTTGCCTATGCCTTGTTTGACGACAAAGCAGTGGTGAAACAAGCAGTGCCATTGTTGAAAAACCTCTACAAGATGTTTGTTGAAACCGATGCGTCGCTCGCCGAAATCAATCCGCTCGTCCTTACAAAACAAGGAGAACTCAAAGCGATTGATGCAAAGATGACGTTCGACAACAACGCACTCTTTCGCCACCCCGAACTGATGCAGTTTAACGAGCCCACCGAAGAGGAGAAAATAGAACAGACTGCAAAATCCAAAGGTTTCAGCTATGTAAACCTTGGAGGCGAGATAGGCTGCATGGTAAACGGCGCCGGACTCGCAATGGCAACAATGGACATGATTAAACTCTATGGCGGCAGCCCTGCAAACTTCCTTGACATCGGCGGAAGCTCCAATCCCGAAAAGATAGTGGAGGCAATGAAACTCTTGCTCGCCGACAAACACGTAAAGGTGGTATTGATAAACATCTTCGGCGGAATCACCCGTTGCGACGACGTGGCAAAGGGACTCCTCGAAGCATTTGAAATACTCAAGACCGAAATGCCAATCGTAATCCGACTCACCGGAACAAACGAAAAAGAAGGACAGGAAATCCTCAAAGGCACAAAATTCACCGTGGCAACCACTATGGGCGACGCCGGAAGAAAAGCCGTGGAACTCGCAGCCCAAGTGGCAAAATAACCCACCCCAATCACCAATCAAATATACAAGAAAATGAGCGTATTGATAGATAAGAATTCAAAAGTACTGGTTCAAGGCGTAACCGGTCGCGACGGAAGTTTCCACGCATTGAAGATGAAAAGCTATGGCACCAATATCGTGGGTGGCACATCTCCCGGCAAAGGCGGACAAAACGTGGAAGGAATTCCCGTGTTCAACACCGTTGCCGAAGCAGTGGCAAAAACCGGCGCAAACACATCGGTGATTTTCGTTCCCGCGCCATTCGCAAAAGACGCAATGCTCGAAGCAGCCGACGCAGGGATTAAACTTATTGTTTGTATAACCGAAGGCGTGCCCGTAATGGACGCCGTAGCCGCACAAAGATACATTAAACTTAAAGGCGCGCACCTTGTAGGCCCCAACTGCCCCGGACTTATTTCTCCCGACAAGAGCATGGTGGGCATTCTGCCTGTAGACATATTCAAAAAAGGAGGTACGGGCGTAGTGAGCCGCAGCGGAACGTTGACCTACGAAATAGTTGACAGCCTAACAAAGAACGGCTTTGGCGAAAGCACGGCTATCGGCGTGGGCGGCGACCCTGTTGTGGGCGTATACTTTGAAGATATGCTCCGAATGTTCCAAGACGATCCCGAAACCGACAGCATTGTGCTCGTTGGCGAGATAGGAGGAGACGCCGAGGAACGTGCTGCAAAATTCATCAAGGAATATGTTACCAAACCCGTAGTAGCTTTCATCTCGGGCAGACAAGCTCCCAAAGGAAAACAGATGGGGCACGCCGGAGCTATAATAACAACCGGCGCAGGAACGGCCGCAGAAAAAATAGCTGCATTCGAGGCCGTGGGAGTTCCGGTGGCTAAGGAAACAAGCGAGATACCTGTGCTGCTCAAAAAGCTAATGGGCAAATAAATCCAGAGCCAATAAAAATGAAACGCAATACAAAAACGGACGGAGCGCATTTGGTTTCGCCCGTTTTTGTTTACGTGTTTCTTTGCTTTAATATTCTTTAAGTGTTTAACAATTATCTGTTTGCAAATAGCGGAGTATCTTTGCAACAAGTTTGAGTGCAGGGAAAATGCCAATAGGTAACGACAATACACAATCCAATGCTTGCGGTGCGAAATCGGCGCATTCCGAATGCTCGTTCCGCAATGAGTCGTTCAATGTGGCTAAGCGTTCAAAAGCCGAGCGCATAGTGATGGGAATTGATCCCGGAACAAATTTGCTTGGATACGGCGTGCTCAAGATAAAAGGGCGCAGCGCACAGATGATAGCAATGGGAGTTATCGATTTGAGGCGTGTAAAGGATGTTTATTTGAAGTTGGGTAGAATCTACGAGCGTATAAATTCTCTGATAGAGAGTTTTCTTCCCGACGAGTTGAGCATCGAATCGCAGTTTTATGGGAAAAATCCGCAAAGCATGCTGAAATTGGGCAGAGCACAAGGCGTGGCGATAGCCGCTGCAATAAACAAGGACGTTCCGATTCACGAGTACGCGCCGCTGAAAATCAAGATGGCAATCACGGGAAACGGACGTGCGTCGAAAGAACAGGTAGCTGCGATGTTGCAAAGGTATTTGAATATCAGCAACGACACTTTGCTTCCGTTTTTTGATGCAACCGATGCTTTGGCCGCGGCATATTGTCATTTTGTAGAGTCGTATTGCAAAGTTTACGAGGGAAATGGCGCTGGCAAGACCACGGTTACGGTTTCTGGCAAGCTATCAGATACCCCCGGCTCGCGACATACCAAGAAATGGGCGGATTTTGTTAAAAACAATCCTGGACGAGTGGCTGTTCCCAACAAACAATAGCAGAAACGTATGCAAAATATAATAGAGATAAACAAAGGCGTGGCAAGAATGGCGGAATTTCGGTTGAACGAACCGGTTTCTGTTGCAATTCCTGCCGAAGAACCTTTGGCCATAGTGGGACTGAATGCTAGCGGGAAGTCAAAACTTGTTGATATAATCATAGGTGCGCACCCGCTTTTCGGAGACGAAGTGAAATATGACTTTTCACCGTCGACGAGCAACAAGGCAAGCCAAAATATCAAGGTAGTAACTTTTCGCGATGCCTATGGAAGTGCAGGCGGAGACTTCTATCAGTTGAGATGGAACCACGGCTTGCTCGAAGAAACTCAAAGCGTGGGCGAAATGCTTGGGCTCTCGGTAAAACAAGGTAGTATTCCCGAAGAAATCATAGATACATTGGGGCTCGAAAGTTTGCTCCCCAAGCAAATCATAATGCTTTCAAGCGGAGAGTTGCGCAGAGTTCAACTTGCCGAAATGCTTCTAAGTTCGCCCAGAGTCCTGATAATTGACAATCCATACATAGGTCTTGATGTAAATGCCCGGAAACAAACCACCGAGGTGCTTGCTAAAATAGCCAAGGCTGGGCATACGAAACTTATCATAGTGGTATCGCGCGAAAAAGATGTGCCTGATTTCATACAGAAAGTACTTCCCGTAGTTGACGGTAAAGTATTGCCGATTTCTGATAAGGCATCTTATTTCAACAATAACAGACCTTGTAAAAACGATAACCGACTTTGTTTTGAAGAAAACCGATATAATTCCATAACCTCTTTGCCCGATCACGAAAATGCCGCAAATGGAGAACCTGTGGTAGTATGCAACAGCATAAACATAGCCTATGGTAGCCGCAGAATATTCCAGGATTTTTCGTGGACTGTGAAATCCGGAGAACGTTGGGCTTTGAATGGGGAAAACGGTGCCGGGAAATCCACTCTGCTGAGCCTTGTGTGTGCCGACAATCCGCAGGCTTATGCTTGCGACATCAGTTTGTTCGGATTTAAACGCGGCAGCGGCGAGAGCATTTGGGACATCAAGAAAAACATAGGCTATGTGAGCCCGGAAATGTTTCGTTCCTATCGCCGCAATATGAGTGTAATTAAAATTGCAGCAAGTGGATTGAGCGATACAAGCGGAGTTTATGACAAGGAAATCTCCAATGATGTGAAGCAGAAAGTATTGTTTTGGCTCGATATCTTTGGCATAAAAGATCTTGCCCAACGAAATTATCTGCAACTCTCAAGCGGCGAACAGCGAATGGTACTTCTTGCAAGAGCTTTCGTAAAAGATCCTTCTCTTTTGGTACTTGACGAACCTTTCCACGGACTTGACAGAGAACGTAGGGAATTGTCGCGGAATATAATCAATGCTTTTTGCAGCCGCAAAGGCAAAACGCTTATAATGGTTACGCACTACGAAGAAGAATATCCCTCGTGCATAGACCACAAATTGACTTTGAAGAAATTGAAATAACAAAAAGTACATAATAAATAAATCACAACCTTCCTATGAAGAAATTATTTTACACGACAGTTGTAATGCTTTTCATGTTTACCGTGAATACCAATGCTCAAGAGGTTTTCAACGCAGTGATGCAGAGCGCACAAAACGCGCTGAAAGACCCTGTGCAGAATTTCTCCAAGACCCAAATGGCGAAGTTCAAGATTGATGAGTTGAACTATCTGAAAAGCAAAGCAGGAAACATTGAAACAATAAAGAGAAACGACCTTCTCGACATACAGGCTTATTATATGTCGGAATTCCTGAGTCGTTATCTCACGGAGATAATATATTCAGAGGGACAACCCGATTCTGTAAAAAAGGCGATGGTTTATCTTTTTGTGAACGCCTCAGCTATTTGCCCGTTGTTCAATGACACAAACAAAGAGGTGATAAACAAATATCTCAATTCCGACAAACAACTCACCCCTTTCTGTCTTGATACCGATTGGGAGAAAGCCTATAAATTTATCAACAAAGCAATGGAATAACATGTCCGTTGCAGTGCAAACAATAAATCCCGGTGGTAAGCCGGGATTTGTTGTTTTATGAAACCTCTCTCATTTCAAACAATCTTTGTAGAGTTTTATTGTGTCGCGAATGCCAAGATAAAGTGCGTCGCAAATTAAAGCGTGTCCAATGCTCACTTCGTCGGTTTCGGGAATGCGTTCGTGAAAATACGTAAGGTTTTTCAAACTCAAGTCATGCCCTGCGTTTACTCCGAGACCAATTTCTTTTGCATGTACAGCCGCTGCAACGAATGGTGAGATGGCTTTTTCTCGGTTTTCTTCATAGGCTTCGGCGTAAGGACCTGTGTAGAGTTCTATGCGGTTTGCCCCCGTTTTTTTCGCATAATCTATAGTTTCGAGAATTGGGTCAACAAAAAGCGACGTGCGAATGCCGGCGGCGTTGAATTTTCCCACGGTGTCAACAAGAAAACCGAAATCTTCTTTCGTGTCCCAGCCATGGTTCGACGTTAGTTGCTCCGGTTTGTCGGGAACAAGCGTAACCTGCGTAGGCTTTACTTCAAGAACTAAATTTATAAACTCTTCGGAAGGATAACCTTCTATATTGAATTCCGTTTTTACGATGTTTTTTAGAGCCCTTACGTCGGAATAGCGAATATGACGCTCGTCGGGGCGCGGATGTACGGTTATTCCTTCTGCGCCATACAACTCGCAATCAGCCGACATCTGTTCCACGTCGGGTTTGTTGCCTCCGCGTGCATTCCGCAAGGTAGCTATTTTGTTTACATTTACACTAAGTCTTGTCATTGTCTTATTGTGTATTGAAGAATTTTGTAAATTTGCAAATATTACGCTTGCAAAGGTAGCAAAAACGAAAGCAAGAGATTGACGCAAGAAACATTATGTATGTAAATCAGAAAATAGTTGCATTATTTGGCAATATCTACCAAACAAAAAAGAGCAAATACGCAAATGAAGTTGTGAATTTGCTGCGGGCAATGGGTTACGACATAATTGTGGAGCGTAGTTTTTACGAGTGCTCAAAGATATTTTTGCAGGGAATTGGCGAAGAAAAAACTTTTGACGGTAATGATTTCAACGCGTCGTTTGCTGTGAGTCTTGGAGGCGACGGAACTTTTTTGAGAACCGCCATGCTGGTTGGGGCAAAGGGTGTGCCTATTTTGGGAATCAATATCGGACATCTGGGATTTATGTCTGAAGTAAATCCGGAGGACATTCGTCAGGCGATAGACGATATCGGCAACGGCAACTACAAGATAGAATCGCGCAGTGTGCTTGAAGTTGCGGTGGGAAGCCGTAACATCGGCATTTATCCGTTTGCCCTTAATGAGATTGCCGTCCTAAAACAGGACATATCGTCGATGATTAAAATAAGGGTAGAGATAAACAAGGAATATCTCACTACATATTCGGCTGACGGCTTGATCATTTCCACGCCAACGGGTTCCACGGGATATGCATTGTCTTCGGGCGGGCCTGTGGTCGTTCCCGAATCAAAATCAATCGTTATTGCTCCGGTGGCGCCGCACAGTCTGAGTGTTAGACCCATTGTGATTTGCGACAATGTGGAGATAAATATGAAGGTGTATAGCCGCACGGGGCATTATCTCGTATCTGTTGACGGCAGGAGCACGAGTTGTTGCGAGGAGGAGGACATTTCCATTCGTCGTGCGCCTTATGATATAAAGATCATACATTGCGGCAAAAAAAGTTTCTTCGATACGATGCGCGAGAAGCTTATGTGGGACGGCGATATGCAGAAGTAAAAGTTTTGCGCATGAATTTCAGGGGAAAGGAATACAATCTGTCAACTATTTTGCCTTGGATTGGCAAAGCGGTGAGGCATTACAAACTGAAGATATGCGCTACAATTATATTGGGCTGGATTGTTGTTGCACTGAACTTTGTTTTTGTGTGGGCAACAAAGCAGGCTGTCGATGCGGCAACGGTAACCCACAACCGTTGGGCGCTTTATTTTTGCTGTGCAACGCTTGTAGCCACGATAATAGTGCAGGCTGTGGTTTCGGCAATCAACAAACGAATAAAAACAATGCTCGGTTTCTGCATGAACAGGCGTATGCAGGAAAGGCTGTTGCATCATGCGGTTTCGGTTAACTGGAAAAGCATCAACGAATACCATACCGGCGACCTTGTGAGGCGTTTTGAGCAGGACGGATACGAGGTCGTTTCGTTTGTGAACGGAACAATTCCAACTATAATGCTTGTGTTGCTGCAATTGGCAGGCGCTTTTCTTTTTCTCCTTGTTTTGAACAAGCAAATAGCCCTTGCCCTTGTTGTGATAATGCTTGCTGGCGTGTTTATAAGCAAGTTTCATTTTTTGAAAATCCGTGGGTTTTCGGCCAAAATCAAGGAAGGCGGAAGCATGTTGCAGGCTGCTTTGCAGGAGGGGCTGCAAAATATTTCCGTGCTCAAGTCTTTGGCGGGCAAGAACGTATTTGCGAAATACTATTCCCATATCTTCGACATACAAGAAGGCAATGTGAGGCGACGCCTCCGGTATTCCGTGTTGTCGTCAACGGTTTTGAACCTCGGTTTTGCGGCTTGCTATCTTTTTGTCTTCATCTGGGGAGTGTTTAATCTCGATTCGGGCGCAATTACCTACGGCACACTTATGGCATTCGTGCAGCTGGTGGGGCAGATACAAGGACCTTCGCGCACGCTCATCAATTCCATTTCAGATTTTGCCGAGTTTTATTCTTCGTGTGAGCGGTTGAATGAAATCGACTCCATACCTGCCGAAGACGATGCCGAATGTGTGAACGACGTAAAGGCAAGTTGTAGTGTGCTTTGTGAGAAAGTGTCGTATCGATATGCCGACGGCAAACGAATGGTATTGGACGGATTCAGCCATAGTTTTGAACCAGGAAAACTCAGCGCCATTGTCGGTGCAACGGGAGCGGGAAAAACCACGCTCATGCGCCTTTTGCTTGCCTACGTCAAGCCTTATGCGGGGAAACTGTATGTAGTGAGCGGAGATGAAAAGCGGGAGATAGGAGTTGGAACGCGCGGGTTGTTTGCCTATGTGCCTCAGGGGAATTCCTTGTTCAGCATGTCGTTGCGCGACAATATGCTTTTGGCAAATCCCGAAGCGTCGGACGCTGAAATGCTTGAGGCCATGAAATGGGCGTGCGCCGATTTTGTGGAACACAATGCCGAGGGGCTCGACACACTCTGCGGCGAGGGAGGCAGAGGTCTGTCGCAGGGCCAGGCGCAACGCTTGTGCATAGCCCGGGCTTTGGTTTCGCGCGCCCCGATATTGCTGATGGACGAATCGACATCGGCTTTGGACCACGCCACAGAGGAGAAAATCATTCAGAACATACGCCAAAATGTGAAAGACAAGACTATTCTTTTCATCACCCACCGCGACACTGTGATAAAATACGCCGATGAGGTGGTGAAAATAGGCTAAAGGCTTTTCTTTCACTATATTATGGTTTTATAATTCCCATTGTTGTTTGCAGCATAATAGCCCGTCTAAAACGGGCGTTTTTTGTGGCTTTTACGAGGTCAGACATAATTTAAATTCCGCCGCATCTAATTTAAATTAGATGCGGCGGAGTTTTTACGAGATGCCTTGTAGTTTTTCCCCTCTCTGTTTGGGCTTTTCCCCGATGCTTGTGGCATGGTAACAGAATGGCTTTTTTGCCGCTGAAGATAGGGCCGTAAACAGATTTTATGATTGCTCATCGCGGTTGTTGCCCGCAAAAAAACGTATCTTTGCATACTAATAATTAGACTAAAAAACATATGTACAGCTGGTTTGAATGTAAGGTAAAATATGAGAAAGAAATAGGTGAGGGTAAAGTGGCAAAACAGGCGGAAGTGTACCTGGTTGACGCATTAAACTTTACCGAGGCCGAAAAACGTATAATAAAAGAAATGAAACCCTTCATCACGGGTGAATTCGAAGTGAGCGATATCAAAAGGTCGCGCTTTGCCGAAATGTTTGAAACTACAAGCGAGAGCGCAGACAAATGGTATCAGTGCAAAATTGCGATTACAACTCTCGACGAAAAGAAGGGCGTGGAAAAACAAGTGGCGCAAACTATTTTGGTAAAGGCTTCAGATTTGCACGATGCCGTGAGGCGTTTGGACGAAGGCCTTAAAACTTCTATTTCCGACTATGGCATAACGTCTGTGGCAGAAACAAAGATTCTCGATGTATACCATTATGAAGAATCTGCGCCCGAAGGATTCGTTAAAGTAGAAAACAAGGATGTCGCAAATCAGTGATGCTATTGCCGAAATAAGGGCTGAACTTCCCCAGGGCGTAAACCTTGTGGCTGTTTCGAAGTTCCACCCCGCCGAAGCCGTGAAAGAGGCTTACGGAGTGGGGCAGAGACTTTTCGGCGAGAACCGTCCGCAAGAAATGACCGCAAAGCAAGCCGTTTTGCCGGGAGACATAGAGTGGCATATGATAGGGCATTTGCAAACCAACAAGGTGAAAATGATTGCCCCCTATGTTGCGATGATTGAATCGGTGGATACCGAAAAATTGCTGCGCGAAGTGAACAAACAGGCACAGCTTGTAGGCAGAGTAATCCCCGTGTTGCTCGAAATACATGTGGCTGCCGAAGAAACAAAGTCGGGTTTCACTCCCGAGGAATGCCGCGCTCTTATCGGCAGTGGCGTTCTTGAAGAACTTCAAAACGTAAGTATTCACGGATTGATGTGTATGGCTTCGCATACAGACGATGTGGCGCGCATACATTCGGATTTCGGCAAGGTAAACTCGCTTTTCGAAGAATTGAAACAGCAGTATTTCTGTAACGACAGCAATTTCGCCTGCCGTTCGTGGGGCATGAGCGAAGATTATAAGATTGCCATTGAAGAAGGTGCCAATATAATAAGAATAGGCACGCGTATCTTTGGCGAAAGAGACTATGGTAAAGTTTTTTGATATGTGCGAAATCATTAGAAAATATTTCCCGGATATTGACGAAGCCACATTAGCGAAATTTGAAAAGCTCGGCGATGTTTACCGTGAGTGGAACGCAAAAATAAATGTGATTTCACGAAAAGATATAGACAACCTGTACGAACATCATATACTCCACTCGCTTGCAATAGCCAAGACATTCAGTTTTCCCGACAATGCAAAGGTGTTGGACGTGGGAACTGGCGGCGGTTTCCCGGGAATTCCTCTCGCCATAATGTTCCCGAATGTGGAATTTACCCTAATCGACAGCATCGGCAAGAAACTTACAGTGGCCGACGCCGCAGCAAAAACTGCCGGACTGGCTAACGTGAAACTTGTTCACGAGAATGCTATGGACGAAAGGGGACTGTATAATTACGTTGTGAGCAGGGCGGTGATGAATGCCGCGAGCTTGCTGAAAATGACTCTGAAAAATCTTACCCGCCCTATGATTGGCGATACGCCAAACGGCTTGATAGTTTTGAAAGGCGGGGATTTGAGCGAAGAACTAATGGATTTGGAGCGCATGAAATCGTTGAACAAAAGATTGAGAAAAGGTTTTATTCGCACTCTGAAAATTAACGATTTGTTCAAAGAAGACTACTACGACGAAAAGTACGTGGTGCAAATGTTTTTCTAACCAAAGAATATTGCGATGCTTAATATACAAGTGTTTCCCGTAAACATGATACACGAGAATTGCTACATCGTTTCCGATGAAAGCAAGGAGGCTGTGATTATTGACTGCGGTGCTTTTTTTAGAGAAGACAAAGAGTGTATCCGAAAATATGTAGAAGAAAAATCATTGGAGATAAAACACCTTATCTGCACCCACGGACATTTTGATCATATACTCGGGAACGAATTTGTGTATGAAACATACGGATTGAAACCGGAACTGCATGCCGCAGATGCGATGCTCTATAATCATTGTGGGGAACAAATAGCCCAATTCCTGGGAGAAAAATTGAACATAACGCTGCCTATATTGGGAGAGTTTGTTGACGAAAATTCTGTGATACATTTCGGCTCCCACGAGTTCACTGTCATTCCAACTCCCGGGCATACACCGGGTGGCGTTTCCTTTTATTGTAAGGACGAAAACGTATTGTTTAGCGGTGATAGTCTGTTTCGTCGCAGTATTGGACGTACCGATTTCCCTTATGGCGATGAGCATTTGTTAATATCTAAGTTGCAGGAAAACATTCTGCCTTTGCCCGATTGCACAAAAGTATTCCCAGGACACGGAACTTCTACTACTATCGGCGAAGAAAAGATGGAGAATCCATTCTTTACGACAATGTTGTAAAAATATTGCTATATCAAAGCATTGAAAAAAATATCAGCGATAGTATTAGCCGTAGTAGCCTGCGGCTATCTGTTGCTGTTGCTCATTGCGGATATGCCGTTTGTCCAAAAAAAAATGGCAGATTATTTTTCCGAGACCTTGGAAAATAAATTCGGCACGGAAGTAAAAATAGGTAAGGTTCAGCTTGGATTGTTTAACTCGGTAATTTTTGATGATGTCGAAATAAAAGACCAAGAAAGCCGCAAACTTTTAACAGCTGAGAAACTATCTGCAAAAATACAATTGCGCTCGTTGGCGATAGCTCCTATAACAATTAGGACAATAGAACTTTATCGTGCCAATCTTAACCTGAGAAAGAAAAACGAAGCCAGCCAATATAATTTCCAGTTTATAATAGATTCTCTTTCCTCGGAGAATAAGGAAGAAAAATCATCGCTTGATCTCAAGATAAAATCTGTTATACTTAGCAGGTGCAATATAAACTACGACTTGCTAAGCAAACCTTCAAAGCCGACTTTCGATGTAAATCATCTGGCTTTTAGTAATCTCGATGCCAGCGTTGGAATTCATGTGATAAAGGGCGATAGCTTTAATGTCAAGTTGCGCAATATCGCTTTCCAAGAAAAGAGTGGATTTGTCTTGGAGAAATGTTATGCAAACGCTTCCTTCGGAAAGAAAAATATAGAGATTCCAATTCTAAAACTGAAAACATCTAACGGAAGTCTGGTTGCAAAAAAAATATCATTGACATCAGACAAAGAAAAAAAGTATTCCGGCGGTGGTGAATTGGAACGATTTCGTCTTTCTCTAAAAGGAATTCGCCCTTTCTTAGGAAAAGATTTGCCGAACGAAACTTTTGACATAAGCGCTTCGATACGCGTAAACCGCAACAGGATTACAATTCCAAATTTACGCGTGGCAGAACGTGAAAGAAACGTTTTGCTGCGTGCTAAGATTGACTTCGAAAATACACAGCGGTTCTTTGTCGATCTAAAAGAACTTAAAGTAAAGCAGGAGTTTGTAAATTCTATCGCAAGATCTTTGGAAGTAAATGAAAGCGTAGGAAATGTCGTAAAAAATATAGGTGATGTAAATATTTCTGCCGACATTTTACGTGGAAAACAAACTAAGGTAAATGCAAAAATTGGAACAGGTATCGGAACCGGCGATGTTGCGATGAGTATTGACGAGAATAAATGTATTGATGTAAGAATTATTTCTCCGAACATTGATATAGGAAAACTTGTGTCCAATGAAGATTGGGGTAAAGCTGATTTTAATGCGGAAGCAAGTGTAAAAGACCAAAAAGATTTTTCCTTAAAGTTGAAACTCGCAAGTTTGGAATTTAAGAAATATGTCTACAAAAACATTTCGGCAGAGGTTCAAAACAATAAAGATGTAGTTTCTTTTGCGGTCAGTTCCCTTGATCCGAATGTGATTTTGAACGCCAAAGGAAAAGCGAACGTCCAAGATAAACATATGCCGGAATATAAGTTGGAGGCCGTGGTTAATAAATTTAATCCGGAAGCACTTCGTTTGAGTGAAAAATATCCTCGAGCAGATTTCTCGGCAAAGATAAATGCTGATATAAAGGGTAACGACATAAAGAATGCTATAGGTTCATTTAATCTCTCTGATTTTTCTGTAGCAAATGCTGATACAACGATTAATTTTGGAGATGTAGCAATTAGTTCCAATAATGTAAGTAATGGGAAGCGTATTGTTTTGTCGGGGAATGTATGCGATGCACAACTTACGGGAAAGTTTAATACAGAAACTTTGATGCGTAATTTTCTGCACATAGTAAATGCCCAAAACGAAGAAAAAACAATTTGTTCTGACGACAATATTTTTAATTTTAGAATGCATTTAAAAGATGTCTCGTTGTTGAATTTCCTCGTAGGTTCTGATATAAAATTGTCCCAGGGAGGTGTGGCTTCGGGATACATGGATTCGCGCGAAGGACTGTTCCAATTTGAAGCTGCGATACCGGCGGCAATAAAAGGAGAAGATAAGTTTTCTGATATGACTTTATATATGAAAGGAAATAAACTGAATACCAAAATGCATCTCCATGCTTCAAAACTTTTGGAGAACGGAAAGGTAGAAATAGAATCGAATGCGGAAAACAAAAACGGAGAACTGGAAAATAACTTGCTGTGGAAATCAACTGCAGAACATAGAAATTCGGGAGAAATATCTCATGTCATAAGAATTAATCCTTCTACTCCCAATCATATAGAAACAGAGATAAAACCTTCGATTATAGTAATAGACGATACGGTGTGGAATATTTCGGCATCAAAAATAATTTACGACAACTCAAAACTTTATATAGATGGGTTGAGTTTTAAGCATGGTAATAGTGGACTTTCGTTAAATGGAATTGCATCTAAACAAAGTTGCGATTCTTTGCAGGTAGATCTTCATAATGTCAGAATACAAAACGTGCTTGATTTTGTAGCTTTTGATGACGTGCATTTTGATGGGCAGGCAAACGGTATTGCAAACGTCTCAAATGTATTGGGCGCACCGCATGTAAATGCTGCTTTGAACGTGAAAGATTTTGTGTTCAATCACGCAAAAATGGGAGATATGGTTCTTGACAGTTATTGGAACAACGATACAAAAAAAATAGAACTCTCTGCGTTGATACGCGATGGACAAAATTCTACGAACGTAAGTGGGTTCGTGAATCCTGCAGAAAGTAGTATTGACTTGCGATTTATTTCTAATGGAACCAATGCTTTGTTTCTAAATGATTTTTTCCCCGATGCGATGCAACTTTCGCAAGGAAGGACTACAGGGAATTTGCGATTGTTCGGAAACCTGCATGCAATGAACCTGGAAGGCAGACATGTTGTTTCTGGTCTAAAAGTACATGTAGAGCCTTTGGGTACAAATTATACAATTGATAATGATACGGTTTATTTCTCTCCAGATTTGATATCTTTCCCATCGTTTAAGCTATATGACGCCTACCATAATAGATCTCTTATGTCGGGGAGTGTAAAGCATAGGGTTTTACACGATTTCTCATATGATATGGAACTTGAACCGCAAAATTTTCTTGCATACGATCAAGCGCAGACTGATGAGAATTCTTCTTTTTGGGGTACCGCTTTTGTAGATGGTCATATACACATTTATGGAGGCTCCGGCTTTTTTACGACAGATGCCAATGTAACACCGCGAAGCAAGACTTTATTTGTTTATAATGCCGACCAACCCGAAAATTCTGACAATGTAGAATTGTTGCGGTTTAGGAATGCCGATGAAATTAATGTTTCCTCTGATAGCATCGAGGTCGAAAAGACAGAGAAAAAGAATGATGTAAATACAGATATTCGCTTGAATTTTAACTTGGACGTTACTCCTGATGCAGAACTTCGTGTTATAATGGACGATAAAACCGGTAATATGATTTCGGCACATGGGCAAGGAAATATAAGTGCTCACTTTTATAATAAAGGAAGTTTTGATATGTTCGGCCTATATAATATAGAAGATGGAACATATAAGATGAAATTCCAAGACTTGATACAAAAGAATTTTATTCTTCGCAATGGAGGCAGGATAACATTCAATGGAAATCCTCTTGCTTGTGCGTTGAATTTGCAGGCGGCTTATACCATTCCTGCTGTATCGCTTGCGGGAATAAGCATGCAGGGAAGTATGCGTGACAGTTCTGTTCCTGTTGATTGTATAATGAACATTACTGGTAGCGCGTTGCAGCCGTTTGTAAACTTTGATATAGATTTGCCGTCGGTGAGCTCAGAACAGAAACAAATGGTACGTTCGCTTATTGCTACCCCCGAAGACATGAACATGCAAGCCATGTATCTATTGTCTGTAGGGCGTTTTTATACTTACAACTACAATATGGCAAATTCAGCACAAACCCCGAGCCAAACATCGCTTGCCATGAATTCGTTCCTTTCTTCTACATTGTCGTCCAATATAAACAATCTGCTCCATAATTTCGGCGAAGGTGCAAATAATTGGTCGTTCGGAACAAATCTTGCAACCGGTAACGACGGGTGGAACGACATGGATGTTGAAGGTATGTTCACTGGACGTTTGTTTAAGGGCAGACTTTTGATAGACGGGAACCTTGGCTATCGCGATCGCTCGGCTTATAATTCCAATTTTGTAGGAGATTTTACTGCGCGTTACCTTCTCAATCCGCGTGGCACCATACAATTGAAGGCTTATAACGAGAGTAATGACCGCTATTTCACTAAATCTTCGATGACAACCCAAGGCGGTGGAATTCTTTTCCGTAAAAGTTTTACCAAGGTCAGGGATCTTTTCAACAAAAACAGAGCAAAGAAAAAATCCAAGGCAAAGTAGAATGTTGATGTTGGGTTGATTGTTTGGACTATGCCTATGAGTTATGCCGATTGCCTACTCAATAAATTATGAAACCTGCGCCGCAAGTATTTGCGAACGCAGGTTTTTTGTTTTTCTGCTAAGAAAAATCTTATTCTTCTGTAATTATGTCAAAGCCTGTGTAGGGAACGAGTGCTTTAGGTATTCTTATTCCCTCGGGAGTTTGATTATCTTCAAGCAAAGCGGCAACTATACGCGGGAGTGCAAGAGCCGATCCGTTGAGTGTGTGGCAAAGTTCGATTTTCTTGTCGCTTGCACGGCGGTAACGGCAATGCAGACGATTTGCCTGGTAGGTATCGAAATTTGAAACCGAACTTACTTCCAACCATCTCTTTTGTGCTTCGGAATAAACCTCAAAGTCGAAACATATTGAGGAAGTGAAACTCATATCGCCGCCGCAGAGACGCAAAATTCTGTACGGCAATTCCAATTTTACAAGCAGATTCTCTACATGGTCGAGCATCTCCTGATGACTTTGCTTTGAATGTTCCGGCTTGTCTATCCTTACGAGTTCAATTTTTGAGAACTCGTGCAAACGATTCAAGCCGCGCACGTCTTTTCCATACGAACCAGCTTCACGGCGAAAGCATTCGGTGTAAGCGCAATTCTTTATCGGCAGATCTTCCTCTTTTAGAATTTCATCGCGATAGATGTTGGTAACAGGAACCTCGGCTGTAGGAATAAGATAAAGGTTATCTGTTTGGCAATGATACATCTGTCCTTCTTTGTCGGGGAGTTGTCCTGTGCCGTATCCGGAATCTTCGTTCACCACAGTGGGAGGTTGTACTTCGCGATAGCCTGCTTTTGTGGCTTCGTCGAGGAAGAAATTAATCAAGGCCCTTTGCAATCTTGCGCCTTTGCCTGTGTATACGGGGAAACCGGCACCTGAAATCTTCACGCCCAAATCAAAGTCGATTAATTTGTACTTCTTGGCAAGTTCCCAATGGGGCAGGGGATCTTTTGGTAGCGGTTTTTCTGTTCCGCCCATTTTCTCAACCACATTATCGTTGGAGTCTTTGCCTTCGGGTACTTCGGGATAAGGAACATTAGGTATCGTGAGCAAAATCTTCTTCATTTCCTCGGCTGCAGCGTTCATTTCGGCCTCCAATTTCTTGGATTCTTCTTTTTTTGCAGCCACTTCGGCTTTCGCAGCTTCGGCCTCGTCGCGTTTTCCTTCGCGCATAAGTGCGCCAATCTCTTTGGATTTTGCATTCATAGCCTGAAGGATAGCATCGAGTTTGCTTTGAGTTTCGCGTCGCAAATCGTTTTGCTTGAGCACGGCGTCAATAGCTTCGCGTGCTCCGGCAAAATGCTTTTTCTCCAAGCCTTTTATCACACCGTCTTTGTCTTCGGTGATTTGTTTTATAGTAAGCATAGCTTTATATTTTGTATTTCGTTTCTATTTGCAAAGATAAAAACTAATGTTTTACCATTACTTTTTTATTGCCGATAATGTAGATGCCATCGGGCAAGGAGCCTATGGTTGCAGAGTCGGCTTTACTTTTAATTCTTATTCCTTCTGTTGTAAAAATGTCGGTTTTGTCGGCATTCTTATGGGTTGAAATCTTTTCTATTCCGTTTACCACGCCGTTTATTCTCAGTTCGCGCGAAGCTGCACCGTCGTTGGCGATTGTGAAATAGGCTCTAAACGGTTTGAAATCCACTGCATCGGCATCGTCCGAGCCTACATAAACGAATTTCCCGTTTTGAAAGCCGTATATGGTTTGGGAATTGTTGCTCTTGACGTTTTGCAGTTCGGCGAAAGTGCCGTGGAATAGGTATTTTACGGTTTCTTTCAAATCGGGCGCGCTGATTCCTGCAGAACACTTGAATGAAGAAATCGGTGTTGTGCCCACAACTTCCACGTTCTCCAGGTTTAGGAACGGTTGCGCCACTTTTGTTTCTATCACATAAGGGTGGTTGGCTTCAAGATGTTCGGTGGATTCAAATTCCAAATCATCTGTGTTTTTGTGTTCAACAAAGGCGTATGCCGCGCTAACCCCTGTCTGACTTTTTTCTGCGGCAAAAGGCAGGCATACCGACGACATGTAGCCGTTTACATTGCTTTTGAAACTGCGGTCGTAGCTTGCTTTTTTTGCTGTGAACGAATACATTGCGTCGAACGGGTAGCCGTCGTTAATTACGAGTTCTTCACATTCGTAGTTGTTTATGATGTCGAATTTTTCTGTAGAACTTGTGGTGGTTTTTACAACGTTCTTAGTGTTGGTAACATAGTTGTCCTTGGGAACGAATACCAGGCAGTTGGGATTGCCAGGCTCGAGGGCGAAAGCCGTTGAAACGGTGGCCGAATTCAAGTCGATGCTCGTTAGTTTGGTATTGTTTTCCACTATTTTTTGCAGTTCCGAAACCATTGCATCTGTGAGAGTGCCCGTTACTATCAGGCGCTCGGCGTTGGTAAGTGCGGAATAGTCGGTCGATGCTGTGTAGAGAAACAAATCGTCAATGTAGAAGTTGTGGGAATCGCCGCTGTTGTTTACGCTGGATATCGTGATTTCTTTTTTAGAAGAGACTTTTCCTCTCAGAAAACTGCTTTTCTTGATTATAGAAGACTTTTGGCTGATAATGTTTACGTAGAAATTCTTTTCTTTATAAGGCATGACGCGAAACGTATAGAATGCATCTACGGCTTTGTCCAGTGTGATTTTTATAGAACCCGGGGTGGTTGATGCTCCAACCTCAACGCAATGATTTCCATGGCGGCAGTCTGTGAATGTCATGCTTTCCCTGTCGAAGGTTGCGCCTGTATAATCTTCGATTCCTGACAGACCGTCGTTTCCACCGTAGTTCAACGACCAGTCAAAGCGTTCTTCAAACGCGGGAACGTAAACCTGCAAACCGGAGGTAATTGTCTGTGCTTTGACACCCAAGGAAGTTGCCAACAACAAAGCTAACAATATATATGGTCTCATTTATTCTTCGTTCTAATGCGGTTATGATATTTGTAAGCGAATTTAGCCAAAAAGTTTGTAACGTTGGAAAGTTTAGGGCATTAGTTTTTGATTTTTGCAGTTAAATTTGTCGTAGGCTGTTGTGGGCTGTTTTTCTTACGTGGATTATTGTAATATTCAGCATGATAGATATAGCAAAAACTCCGACGCATCTAATTTAAATTAGATGCGTCGGAATTTAAATTTGGTGGCCCGGAGTTTTTACGAGAAGCCTTGTTGTTTTTTAGAGGTATGTTTTAGCCCCAAAATGTAGCGATATAGGAAATGCGTGCCTATTCTTTTTGATGGGGAATTGCTCTGCCGCGCGTTACTGTACGGAAATGGTCGCCTTTGTTTTCCTCCTTGGTTGTGCGCTGAATGGAATCGATAAATGCTTTCTTGGCATTTTCCTGCTCGTTGGCCGTGCTGTCGGCCGGAAGCGGCTTCTCGGTTTCCTTTGCCTCCTGGCTGTGGAAACGAACCAGCGTTATTTTTGAAAGAAACAGCAGTTTCACCGTTTCGTTCCAAGGCTCGTCGATATAAATAAAGCCTTCCACCTTTTTGATAGGCATTTTTGAAGCCTGCAGCGTTATCACGTTTTCTCCGTCGCCGTATATGGGTTGCTGCATGGTTGCTACAGAGTCGTTTTCATACCTTACGGCTATCACGCATTCGGCTGTTTTTCTACCCTCTTTGTAGATAAATTGCGTGGTGAAGTGCCATTCAAATTTGTCCTTGGGCTTGAATGATGTGTCGGCGGTCATACTGAAAGCCAAAAGGTTTTTGCCCGGTTTGGGAAGGAGCAGCCCGTAGGTTTTGCCCGTCCAAATGTTTGCCGTGTCGCCTTTCGACGACAGCGCGGCGTAGTTTATTCCCGCGTTGTCCAAGTTGCCGCCCATTGCTTGGATTTCATTTTGATAGCGCTTGTTCAGTTTTTCGTAAATGTCGTAAAGCAAATCGGCGTGGCGGGAATAATATTCCAACGATTTATTGAAAGATTCGCGCGAAACCCCATGTTTCTGCAAAACAGCCTCGGTGTAAACCTCCGTATAATAGTTGGGTTTCTCTGTGTTTTGGGCCATGGCTTGCGCTTCGTGGTAGTCGTACAGAATATTCTCCATCTTGCCCGACGAAATCACGCCCTTGGGAGTGCGCACCTTGCATGAGCCCAACAGAAATATGAGCAAGGCAAGAAGCAAAGGCATTATGTTGCGGGCAGATTTCATTGGCGGCAAAATATGTCAGACGGTTTCTGTTTTGTCGGTAGATTTAGTTTTTCTTACAGACGTAAGATATTTGCGGTAAAACAACAAAATAATTATCGAACCGCATGTGATTGCTGAATCGGCAAAGTTGAAAATCGGGGCAAAAAACAAAAAGTGCGTGCCGCCTATTACCGGCAGAGATTCGGGCAGATACGTGTCGATGAGAGGAAAATAAAACATGTCTACAACCTTGCCCGACATAAAGCTGCCGTATCCGCTACCAAACGAGACGAGGTTGGCTACATCGTATTCCGTACTTTCGCTGAATATCATGCCGTAGAAAGCGTTGTCGATGATATTTCCGATTGCTCCGGCGATAATCAAGGCAATACAAGCAACGAACCCGGTGGAAACATTGCGCCTTACTAATTTACTGACATAGTATACCAGAAATCCTACAAACACCAACCGCGCTATGCTGAGAATCAAAGTGCCGGCAATGTTCACTCCAAAAGCCATTCCGCTGTTTTCCACGAAATAGAGATACATCCAGGATGTGATTTCGCGCGCTTCGTGGAGCGTGAAATTGGTCTTGACCTCAAACTTGATTAACTGGTCGATAATTATAACGGCAGCGACAATTGCCACTGCCGTTATAGTATTGATTTTTCTCTTTGAAATCTGCACAATAAAAGATTGATCAGTTTCTGTGTTTCTGCTTGTTCAGCATCTCTTTGGCCTCGATAGAAAGAGTAGCATGGGGCACAATGCGCAAACGCTCCTTGGGAATGAGTTTCCCCGTTACGCGACACACACCATACGTCTTGTTCTCGATTCTAACAAGTGCCTGCTGTAAATCTCTTATGAACTTTTGCTGGCGAGCGCACATAGTGGTAAGTTCCTCTTTTTCTTGAGTAATGGAACCCTCTTCCAAAACTTTGAACGTAGGGGAAGTGTCGATAACGTCGTTTCCGGCTTTGTTTGTAAGCACCGACATCATCTGGTTGTACTCCCGTTTTGCCATTTCGAGCTTTTTGAGAATAATGTCCTTGAATTCCGCGAGTTCCTCATCGCTGTACCTTGTTCTGTCAGCCATTGTCTTAGGGATTTAAGAGTGGTTATTTTTCAATTTTTACATTTATGGTTATTTCTCCCAAGTTCCATTCTTCTCCTTTCACTTCCTTTTCCAACGAAATGGAGTTTGCGAGAACTTGGGCAGAGATATAGTCCGTGAATTTCTCAATTATCTTTCGCGCTTCCTCGGTATCGCCAATTGTAATGTTGATACGATCGGTGATTTCAAAGCCACTGTCTTTTCTGAAAGTCTGGATATGTTTTACGAGTTCGCGCGCGATGCCTTCAAGACGAAGCTCCTCAGTGATTTCAAGGTCAAGAGCAACGGTAAGATTGCCTTCGTTAGCTACGGCATATCCCGGAATATCTTCGCTCACAACCTCTACTTCATCAAGATTTACCACGGCTTCTTCTCCGGAAAGATTGAAAGTAAATTTCCCGGCATCTTCAAGTTCGCGAATATCGTCCTGGCTCATATCTTTTACGGCGGCAGCCAAATCTTTCATCAACTTGCCGTATTTCTTTCCAAGTATGCGGAAATTCGGCTGCACGCGTTTTTTTAGGAGACTGCCGTCTTCAACGAATTCCAGCTCTTTTACGTTCACTTCGTCCAATATAAGTTTTGCTACAGCCTCGATGCGTTCGCGCATCTCTGTCTGTGCAGCCGGAATAGTAATCTTCTGCAACGGCTGGCGCACTATAATGGATTCTTTCTTGCGGAGCGAAAGCACCATGGAAGTAATCTTTTGTGCCATTTCCATGCGAAGTTCCAATTCCTTGTCGATTATTTCGTCATTGGCTTCGGGGAATTCCGTCAAGTGTACGCTGTCGCTGGAATCTTTGCCGGTAACTTGTGTAAGACTCTTGTACAATCTGTCGGCATAGAAAGGAGAAAGCGGAGCAATGAGCTTGGAAAGCGTAACCAGACAAGTGTATAATGTTTGATAGGCGCTCAATTTATCTTTGCTCATCGAATTTCCCCAAAAACGCTTGCGCGAAAGACGAACAAACCAGTTGGAAAGATTATCTATGGTAAAGGTTTCTATAAGTCGTCCGGCGCGAGTAGGTTCGTAGTCGTTGTATGCTTCGTCTACGGCTTTTGTCAAACTGTTGAGCTCGGAAAGAATCCAACGGTCGAGTTCCGGACGTTCGTTGTTGGGCACATCTGCTTCGGCGTAGTTGAAACCGTCTACGTTTGCGTACATAGCAAAGAAAGAATAGGTCTGATGAAGTTTCCCGAAGAACGTGCGGGATATTTCTGCAACGCCGGCTTCATCAAATTTCAGATTGTCCCAAGGAGATGAGTTCGTCATCATGTACCAACGCACGGGGTCTACGCCGTATTTATCTATAATTTTAAAAGGATCGATCGCATTTCCGAGGTGCTTGGACATTTTATTTCCGTTCTTGTCGAGGACAAGGCCGTTGCTTACAACTGCTTTGAAAGCCACGCTATCTCGTACCATTGTGGAGATTGCGTGAAGAGTAAAGAACCAACCGCGTGTTTGGTCCACCCCTTCTGCGATGAAGTCTGCCGGATATGCGGAATTTTTTTCTATCTGCTCGCGGTTTTCGAACGGATAG
Organism: Christensenellaceae bacterium Phil1; assembly: GCA_963626585.1. Classification (GTDB taxonomy): domain Bacteria; phylum Bacteroidota; class Bacteroidia; order Bacteroidales; family Bacteroidaceae; genus UBA6398. The sequence goes on from CAVFYC010000003.1 coordinate 32,583, forward strand.
TGTAGTTGCGCAAAAGGCATAGAACCGGAATCAAACCAAACATCGATAAGATCGGTTTCGCGTTTCATCGGTTTGCCGCTGGGCGAAGTAAGAATTATATTGTCTACGTAAGGACGGTGCAGGTCTATTTTATGATAGTTTTCGTCGGAATAATCGCCGGGCACAAATCCGTTGTCTTTAAACGGGTTTGATTTCATATTTCCTGCGCTTACGCTTTTTTCTATTTCGTCATAGAGTTGCTGTATGCTTCCTATGCAGATTTCTTCGCCGCTTTCGCTTCGCCAGATAGGCAGAGGTGTTCCCCAGAAACGGGAGCGCGAAAGATTCCAGTCGTTCAGATTTTCGAGCCATTTGCCAAAGCGTCCTGTTCCGGTGGACTGCGGTTTCCACTTGATGCTCTTGTTTAATTCGAACATGCGTTCTTTCTTTGCCGTAGAGCGGATAAACCAACTGTCGAGCGGGTAGTAGAGAATCGGTTTGTCGGTGCGCCAGCAATGGGGATAGTTGTGAACGTGTTTTTCCATCTTGAAAGCGGTTCCGTTGGCTTTCATTTCCATACAGATGGACACGTCGAGCGATTCGTCTTTGTCGGTAAGTGTGTCGTCGTACGCATTTTTTACGTAGCGTCCCGCGTAGTTTTTGTACAAATCCACGTTCACGTATTTCTGTACAAACTCTTCGTCGAGTTCTTCGATGGGATAGAATCTTCCTTTCAAGTCGACCATCGGGCGTTTGTTGCCGTTTTTGTCAACCAGCATAAGTGCGGGAACGCCGGCTTTCTTTGCTACGAAAGCATCGTCGGCGCCGAAAGTTGGTGCGATGTGCACGATTCCCGTACCGTCTTCTGTGGTAACATAGTCGCCAAGGATTACGCGGAATGCGCCTTCGCCCGGATTTACGTATTGGAAGAGTTGCTCATATTTGAGCCCTTCGAGTTCTGAGCCTTTGAATTTTTCTACGATACGGTACGGCAGAATTTTGTCGCCCTTTTCGAATTTGTCCATCGGCAGTTCTGCGCCGGCGGGATTGAAATATGCGTTGAACCTTTCTTCTGCAATTACTACCGAGATGGGTTGCGCGGTGTACGGATTATAGGTGTTGACTAAAAGATAATCGAATTTTGGGCCTACGCAAAGCGCTGTATTTGACGGCAAAGTCCATGGAGTAGTGGTCCAAGCCATGAAATAGCTATCGCCCCATTGGGTAGCGAATTTTCCTGTTGGGGAAACCATTTTGAACATAGCTGTTACCGTAAGGTCTTTCACGTCTCGATAACACCCTGGCATGTTGAGCTCGTGCGAACTAAGTCCGGTGCCGGCTGCGGGGGAATAGGGCTGAATGGTGTAGCCTTTGTAGATAAGTCCTTGTGAATAGAGATTGTTCAAAAGCCACCATACGGATTCTATATAATAGTTCTCATAGGTGATATAAGGTCGCTTCATATCCACCCAATATCCCATGAGACGGCTAAGGTTTTCCCATTCTGCTGTGAATTTCATCACATTGCTTCTGCAATGCGCGTTGTATTCTTCAATCGATACGGTTTTCCCGATATCGTCTTTTGTGATGCCCATTTCTTTTTCCACGCCGAGTTCCACGGGAAGTCCGTGGGTGTCCCAGCCTGCTTTGCGCGGAACGCAAAAGCCTTTCATCGTTTTGTAACGACAAATGGTATCTTTTATGGTTCTTGCCAATACGTGGTGAATGCCCGGGTGTCCGTTTGCTGAAGGAGGTCCTTCATAGAATGTGAAATGCGGGTGTCCCTCGTGTTCTTTCACACTGCGTTCTGCGGCATGGTTGTCGTCCCATTCGCCAAGCACTTCCTTATTTATCTCTGATAGGTTGAAATCAGAATGTTCTTCGAATTTCTTCTGCATTATTGTTCTGTAATTACTAAACGCCTGCAAATTTAGTTCAACGCATACAAACCGCAAAATCATTGACTTGAAAATTTACAATTTATACGTGTAACGGGCAAATCTATTGCCATTTTGCTACAATGGGGTATCGTTGTCGTGGGGCTGAATAAGAAGCCTTTAAAAGCAGATGCGTTGTCGTAAAAACTCCGGGCCATGTAATTTAAATTAGATGCGTCGGAATTTAAATTAGGTCTGATATCGTTTTAAAACATGTCTGACCTCGTAGGAAAGCCCAACCGCTACATATTTTTTTTGTACTTTTGAAGGCTGAAAGTTTAGCTATGGATTCAGAAAAACTACAAAAGATAAAGTTGCGCTACGGCATCGTGGGAAATTACGAAGGGCTCAACCGCGCGCTTGATATAGCCTTGCAGGTGGCAATGACCGATTTGTCGGTGCTTATAACGGGTGAAAATGGTGTGGGAAAGGAAGTTTTCCCGCGGATAATCCATGACAACAGTTCCAGAAAGACTAAGAAATATTTTGCGGTGAACTGTGGCTCAATCCCCGAGGGTACTATCGACAGCGAATTGTTCGGACACGAAAAAGGAGCCTTTACCGGCGCGGTGAGCGAGCGTGAAGGGTATTTTGGAGTGGCCAACGGCGGAACGTTGTTTCTTGACGAAGTGGGGGAGTTGCCTCTCTCCACTCAGGCGCGCCTGCTCCGTGTGCTTGAAACAGGCGAATATATCCGCGTAGGCTCAAGCGAGGTGCGCAAAACCGATGTGAGAATCGTGGCGGCAACCAATGTGGATATTCCGCAGGCTATCGAAAGCGGCAGATTTCGCCAGGATTTGTATTATCGCCTCAACACAATTCCCATTAACATTCCTCCTTTGCGCGAGCGCGGCAATGATATTTACCAACTGTTCCGGAAATTCGCCCTTGAAATGAGCGAGAAATATAATATGCCTGCAATTCGTCTCACCGACGATGCACAGCAGATTTTGCAGAGCTATTCGTGGCCGGGAAACATTCGCCAGTTGAAGAATGTTACCGAAAATATGTCGGTAACCTCGGAAACGAGAGAAATAAACGGCGATGTGGTGAAACATTACATTCCGCAGGAAAGAACCAGCGGACAACTTGTGCCCGTGGCGGAACAGGGACGCTCGCAGTCTTTTGAAAATGAGCGCGAGATACTGTACAAGATTCTTTTTGACCTGCGGCGCGACGTGGGAGACCTGAAGGCAATCGTAAATAAACTGCAGGCCGAAAAGGAAGATGCGTCGCAAAAATCCGTGAGATACGTAACATCGGAGGGAAATACTATTTCAGAAAGTTTTCCGGCTTCTTCAGTGGTGGAATATCCGCAACGAAAAGACGAATATGTGGAGGAACTCAAGGAACCGGCCATAGAGGTTTCAAAAGACGTAACTCTCGAAAGTTTTGAACGCGAAGCAATAAAACGAGCTCTGATACGCCATGCAGGAAAACGGAAAGAGGCTGCAAAGGAATTGGGTATATCCGAACGTACACTGTATCGCAAAATAAAGGAATATGGACTTGAATAAACGAAAACTATATAGCGTAGCGGTTTTTGCGCTTGTGGCTTTGCTCACAGCGTGCAGCGTGCAGTATAAATTCAACGGCGCGTCGATAAACTACGACCAGATAAAAACGATACAGATAGCCGATTTCCCGTTGCGCACCGCCCTTGTTTGGGCGCCCATGCGCTCGATGTTCAACAACCAGCTGCAAGATATTTATGCCAATCAAACGCGGCTCCGGCAGGTGAAACGTAAAGGCGATTTGCAGTTGAGCGGAGAAATTGTGGGCTATGAACAATTCAATAAGTCGATATCTGCCGAAGGATATGCGTCGCAGGTTCAATTAAGAATGACTGTAAACGTAAGGTTTACCAATACAAAAAATCATTCGCAAGACTTTGAACGCCGCTTCACGGCTACCAGCGAGTACAACTCCTCGCTGTCGCTGAATTCGGTGCAGGAAGATTTGGTGAATCAGATGGTAAAAGATTTGGCAGACCAGATATTCAATGCCACAGTAGCTAATTGGTGATGGAAGATACGAGTATGATTACAGCAGAAGCGACGGCGAAAAAGCCCGTAAAGACTTTGTTTGAATTGCAGGCCGAGGTGGAACGCTATCCTTTCGACCAAGCAAGCCGATTGTCGTTGCTGGAAAGATTGTTCGCCACACAAAACGAAAATTTCGGCGCAGAATTGAAAAAAGCCGCGCTGTTCGTCCCCGACAGAAAGGTTCTTTTCTATATGATAGAGGGAGACAAATATCGTCTTGTGCCGGAAAAAACAAAACAGAAAGCATACGCTCCGGAACCAACGGCATCTGAAAATAACTCAGAAGACCGTACGGCAACTTTGATAGATAGTTTTCTTGAAAAGAACCCCGACAATCAGCCCAAGCGCAGGTTGACTTTGACCGATGCCGCAAGTGATTACGCTGCATACCTGGAACAGCAGGAAGAGGGAACCTTGCAAACGCCCACGATTTCAGATGCAGTGGAAAAGACACCGCAAACGTCTGCAAAGAAAACCGTTGGAGAAATAAAGAAACCAGAAATCCCTTTGCCGGAACCCGAGGAAAATCCGCAGCCAACGGCAAAAAACGAAAGCGGAAGCAAATATTTCACCGAAACTTTGGCGAAAATTTATATAAAACAAGGGAAATATGAGGAGGCTGTCGAAATAATGCGTAAGCTTAGTGCTGATAATCCGAAAAAAAGTTGTTACTTTGCAGACCAAATTAGATTTCTCGAAAAAGTAGTAATAAATAGTAAAAGCAAGAAATAATGTATTCAGTATTAGTTATCCTGATGGTTGTTGTATCGATTCTTATGTGTTTTATAGTAATCATTCAAGAATCAAAAGGCGGCGGTTTGGCTTCCGGATTTGCTTCTTCAAATCAAATTATGGGCGTTCGTAAAACCACAGACTTCATTGAAAAAGCTACATGGACTTTGGCAATAGCAATTGTAGTGTTGAGCGTTGCGTCTGCATACTTTGTTCCTTCGGCGGCAGACCAGAAAAGTGTTGTGCTGAAAGAGAAAGCAATGCCTACAATGCCTATGCAGCAACAGCAGAACCAACTTCCGGCAGCCGGTGCGCAACAAGGTGCAAACACCACCGCTCCTGCAGCTCCCGCTAACAAATAAGTTCAGTTGAAGATATAATCATGGATTGATTGTCATCGTTCAAAATGGCAATCTTTCTGTGTTTTAAAACAAATAGATAGGATATGAATATCGCGATAGTAGGAACAGGGTATGTGGGATTGGTTTCCGGTACATGCTTTGCCGAAATGGGAATCGACGTAACCTGTGTTGATGTGAACGAAGAGAAGGTTAGGCGTTTGAATAATGGAGAGACTATTATTTATGAGCCGGGCCTTGATGAAATGGTGGAGCGTAATTACAAAGCCGGGCGTTTGCATTTCACAACCAAACTTACAGATTGTCTTGATTCGGTAAGTGTTGTATTCAGTGCGGTAGGAACTCCTCCCGACGAGGACGGGTCTGCAGATTTGAGCTATGTGCTTGAGGTTGCAAAGGAGATAGGGCAGAACATGAACCATTATATTGTGGTTGTTACCAAGAGCACGGTTCCCGTAGGTACGGCAAAAAAGGTAAAGCAAGTGATTTCGGCCGAACTGGAAAAGCGCGGGAAAAACATAGAGTTCGATGTAGCGAGCAATCCGGAGTTCCTAAAAGAGGGTTGCGCCGTTACCGATTTTATGAAGCCCGACAGAGTTGTGATCGGGGTCGATTCTGATCGCGCCAAAGACATACTTTCGTCGCTATACCGTCCGTTTATGTTAAGCAAAGATCGGTTTATAATCACCGACATTCCGTCTGCCGAAATGATTAAATACGCCGCAAATTCAATGCTTGCCACACGTATTTCGTTTATGAACGACATTGCGAATCTTTGCGAGATAGTTGGGGCGGACGTTAGCTCGGTTAGAAGGGGCATAGGTGCCGATTCGCGAATCGGAAGCCGCTTTTTGTATCCCGGTTGTGGCTATGGCGGTTCTTGTTTTCCTAAGGACGTTAAAGCTCTTGTGCATACAGCAAAAAATGCAGGCTATGAAATGCAGGTACTGAATGCTGTGGAGAGTGTCAACAAGAAACAAAAGGAAGTTGTTTTCGCAAAACTTAATGCTTACTACGGCAATGATTTGCGCGGAAAGCGTATTGCGATTTGGGGACTTGCGTTTAAGCCCGAAACAGATGACATGCGCGAGGCCACTTCACTTGTTACCATTGATTTGTTAAGAAAAGCCGGCTGCGAGGTTGTGGTTTACGATCCTATAGCAATGGACGAATGTCGCCGCAGAATAGGAGATGCCGTGATTTATGCCGATGACATGTATTCTGCCTTGCACGATGCCGATGCGCTGTTGCTTCTCACCGAATGGAAACAGTTCCGTATTCCTGATTGGCAGAAAGTAAAACAGGAATTGTCGCATAGCGTTATCGTTGACGGACGAGATATTTACGAAATTGCCGACATGAAACGTTGGGAACTTGATTATATTTCCATAGGAAGAGCTAACTTCTTGTTTGCTACTGACAAAAAATAAAGGAAATCAGGTCTTAAACAAAGGGTTTCTGATAACGGAAAAATACTATCGGACATCGTTTTTACGATGTCCGATAGTGTTTAAATTATGTCTGACATCGTTTAAATTATGTCAGACATAGTTTTTGTGATATCAAATGTAGTTTTCTGCAATAGGCAGATTGCTTTTTTCTTCGCATTAATATTTTAGAAAACCTTGCTTTTTGAGCGTCTCCAAAAGGGTTTTCGACATTGCTTCATTGTCTTTTTTCGTATAGCGAATGTCGGTAAAAATTTGGGCAAGGGTCTCTTTTGAATTAATCTTTACAAACTCCAAATTCTCAGGCAATGATTCCTTGTTATTATAGTATTTGTCTATATCTTGCGGGGTGTAGTCGCAATAGGTCTCGCTGTGCATAATCGCGTCTACCGGCAGACGGTCGCTCATCTCTGGTGTCTCGTCTGGATAGCCTATTGTCAGCGTGGCTACGGGGAATGTAAGTTTTGGCAGTTTCAGTATGTCGATTATTTTGTCGGGTTGATAAATTGTCGTGCCAAGGAAACAAACGCCTAAGCCTGCGTTTTCGCAAAGAATAGAGAAGGTTTGGGTGAAAAGCAAGGCGTCGGTGGCGGCATTCAAAAAGGACAGTTCGTTGTCGTAACCGGGAACGGCTTTGCGTTGTCCGCACCATTTCACCGTGCGGTTGAAGTCGGCGCAAATTGTTACCACGGCCTGGGCTGCCATAACCATTGGCTGGTTGAAATGCATGGGAGACAATTGTTTTTTTATCTCTTCTGAACGCGACACTACGGCACTATAGAGTTGCATGTTCCCCATTGTTTGCGTACGTTCTGCCTCTTCAAGCAGATTCTTTATGAGTTCGTCGCTGAGATGTTGGGAGGAGTATTTTCTGATACTCTTGTGATTCTTTATTGTGTCCATAATTAATAGTTTATATCGTTATGTTTATGCAGAAATTCAAGTCGCTTTTCGATGACGACGCGATAGTTTGCGCCCCAGTGCCGATTGTTTTGCGGTCGAAGTAATGTGTTATGCCGTATTTGGCGTAGCATCTTATTTTGTTGCCGATTTTTGCGCTGCAAAGCAAACTAGCTCTGATTCCTTCGCCGTATAAATTAGAGAAGTTGGCATAGTTGTATTTTACGTTGCTTTCGTATGCGTAAATTCTCGTGGCGTAATTGCTCGTGTTGAAGTAACTTGCTGCCGAAGCCAGGGTAAATTTTTTCGACGTGTAGTTTACTCTTTGGCTTATGGCCCAGCCGTAGTTTGTTTTCCCTTTGTCGGTTGAAGATGAAAAGGAAAGGGAGGTTCGGGTGGCGATTTTGTTGAAAACGGCTCCCGCCTGAATTCTAACAAGGTTCTTGTTTTTGTCAGACGAATCGTTTGTTATATATATTGCGTCCAATTTGCGGTTGGTGAACTTCCATTCTGCTGAAACGAAATCCCCTTTTGTGTTGTGCAAATTTGCTTCAAAGAAAAGTTCTGTGCCGTTTACGGGTGCGCGATACTTGTAGGAGGGCCACGGAGAACGGAAGAAATCCGCGTAGCCTTGCAGGGTGAGCGATTTTAGGACCTCGCTTTTTGCACCGAGATAGACGCCCTGCTCATTGCTTACGCGCCCGGAACTTTTGAAACTCTCGGCATACGGCTGAACGTATTTCATGGAATAACTGCGGAGGATGTTGACCAAAGTTGTTCGGTTTGTGGCGCGCCATTTTAAGGTATTTACAAAAGCAACTGCGCTTGTTTCGGAAATCGAAGCCTCTCCGCGGCTTGAAAGTGCCTTGTGGTTTATGGCATAATGCAGGGAGAACGCGTGGAAATCCTTGCCGCGCATGGCATAACGGTTGTATTCTGCATTGCGTGGCGAAAGCGTTTTGTCGTAATGCGTGCAGATTGCCGAGATACCGAGTTTCATTATCTTTTGGTCGTATGAAAAATCGCCGCCAAAGGTCAAATCGTTCAAATTACCCCTGCGTTTTTGTTCGGTGAGGGTTCGGTGATATCCGTTGTTTGTTATTGAGGTAACTTTGTTGCTGTCGTTTATCACGGCATCGTTTGGCTTGTAGGAAACAAAGGCTGTGGTCAGAAATTTGCCCAACCTAAAACTGCCGGCAATGCCTCTGAAAAAATCGCGTTCCGAATAAGATGTGTGCGGAGTTATTATATTTCGGTTGTTATAGTAGGAAAGCGCGATTTTCTTGCCCGAAAAATATTGGTTTCCTGCAATAAGCCCTTCGCCAAGGTTTATCCGGTAATCGCCAAGCGCGATAGTGTATTTTCCGTTCTTTTGTTTTCTGAAGATATGGAACGAATATGAATCGAAAAGCGTGTTTCCTCTGCACGCAAAGGGTTCTCCTGCATCTTTTTCGGCAGAAAGTCCGTATTTCAACTCGTCTTTATAATTATATGAGTATTTGAAAGCCGCCCGATTCTTGTCGCCGAGATATTTGCTGTTGTCGTTGAGCGAATTGTCTTTGTATCCGGCGGCGGTATATAGCGGCGTCGCAAAATTTACGGCTATATCGTGGCGACCGCTGAGTATTAGTTTTTTTGCATCGGGCTTAGTGGGTTTTACAGGTCTGCATACGAGAAAAGCCGTGAGCAAGAAGCGCGTTTGATAATCGATGCGCGGGACAAGGGAAAGCTCTCCGAGCGAAAGCAACGGCCCGTATTTTGAAACGTAACTTAGAATGGAATCAACTTGAACGGGGGAAATGAACGGCAGTTCCAGAAGTTCGTCGCGCGAAGCCGTGTTAATGTCAAGGGGATTGTCGTGTATTGCGCGGAGTGCGTCGAGACGTTCTTCGCTAAGGCTTTGCGTTTCGTTGTCGTCAAAGTATGAGGTGGAGAATATTTCCACAAATTCGTCCCAGGTGCAGGTTCGCATTCCGTATGTGCCGATGTTGTTGCCCTGCAAGGTTTGTGCGGAAACTTGCAATGCGGTGAAGAATAGGCAGAGTAGGGCGATGTGGAATTTCTTGGGCATAGTGTAAGCAATGCGAGGCACCTTGGTTGGGTGCCTCGCGTTGTTGTCAGTTGAGTGAGGAAATATATTCCTTCATGTCGTTTTCTTGTTGCTCGGCGCTCAGGAACAGTTTGAATTGCGCCTTGGCCCTCACCAGATTGTGTTCGGGATATTCGGTGCGGAAATAGGTGTCGCCGTTGAGATAGTCGGCAAGGAATCTCACAGTCTGCATATAGGGGAAGAGTTCTGCTGCATAGGGCAGATTGTCTTTCTCTATGGGTGTGAGGAATGCGCTTGCGGTTTTGAGGTATCCTTTGGTGAATGCCTTGAATATCTCGAGATTGAAATTAACTTTGCTTAAATCCGGTTCGTCTTCTTTTGAAGTGTTGGCTGCATAGCGCAGAAAATCGCCGAAATCGGAGAATACGTAGCTTGGCATCACTGTGTCGAGATCGATGACGCACAAAACTTTGTCGGTATGGGCATCAAACATCATGTTGTTGACTTTTGTGTCGCAGTGGCAGATACGTTTCGGAAGTTTTCCCTCTCTGTGCAGGCGTTCGGCGAGAGTCATTTTCTCGGCGCGGCTTTCTATTTCGTCTATAAATTCTTTCACGCCTTCTGCTCTCCCCGACAGGTTGTCTTTCACAGCGTCGCGGAGTTGTTGCAGGCGGAATTCCATGTTGTGGAAGTCTTTGATTGTCTCACCAAGTTCCACGGGAATGTCGGCAAGCATGGCTTCGAAATTGCCGAATGCCTCGCCCACGGTGTAGGAACTTTCGGGGGTAACGGCTTCTTTGGTTATGGCATCTGGAATATAGACCATAATGCGCCAATATTTCCCGGATTCAAACAGATAGTATTTATCGTTTTCGTCTTTTAGCGGAACGAAACGTAGGCATTTGCGCTCGATGTCGGTTTCGCCGGCCTCGGTGAGTTTCTTGCGGATATGGTTGGTTACGGCAATGATGTTGCGCATAAGCAAGTCGATATCGGGGAAAACTGCGTGGTTGATACACTGCAACACGTAGTCGGGCGCGTTGTCTTGTGTGGTAACTTTGTAGGTAGAGTTGATTAAACCGTTGCCAAGGGGCTTGATGTCTTCAATTTTTCCCGTGATGGCAAATTTGCTTACGATAGTTTTTAGGATTTCTTGTTCCATGTTATTCTCTGTTAGTTTGTTCTTTTGCAAATGTACGTAAAAACGGCGAAAGCGCCTATTTTACCGGGAATAAAATGCTTTGTACAGCACGATAGAGTGGGGCATATTTTGAACGTTTGTAATATGTTGTAAATCAGACGTGCTTTTTCGCGAAAACGATGTCTGACATAATTTAAATTCCGACGCATCTAATTTAAATTAGGTCTGACCTAGTTTTTACGATATCAGATGTTTTTTCAAAAAGATGCCTTGTTATATTTTCTACTTCGTATTTTTGCATTTTCAGAATAAGAGAGAAATATGATTTTCAGCAATTACGTGGCAAAAACGTCAGGCAGGGGAGGGCTCGAAACGTGGGGTTTGCCGATAAAGATAGTGTTTTCTTTGATTTTTGTATGGTTGGCTTCTTCACCAAGTCTGTTTGCCGAATCGTGTCATACCATGTGTGCCGAAAAAGATTTGAAGACTTTGGACTCTGTTGTGGCAAAGCGAGATGTGTATGACGCGAAAAAACTCGAAGCCATTGCCAAAATCAAACAGAGAATATCCATTTATATCTCGCCGCAGGACCAATACAATTATTATAAGCAACTGTATGACGAATATCTGAAGTTCAATGCAGACTCAGCCATGCATTATGCCGAAAAGGAGAAAGCTGTGGCACGGCAAAACAACTTTGAAGATTTGTATCTGCTGGCTATGATTGACGAAGCGTATGTTGTTACCCTTCAAGGCGATATGCTGAAAGCCAGAAACATTATGGACAAGATAGGACGCATTGAAACCGTTCCGCAATGCGCCCGAACAAAGTTGGCAATGCTCAACCTTGAATTCTACATGCGGGCAATACAAGTGGGATTCTACAAACCGGTGATGACTCAGGCATATGAACTCTACGACAAATACAGCGGATATCTTCCCGACAATATGTGGCAGAAAAACTACTACGGGGTGATGTTTCTGAAACTGGACAAGTTTTCCGAACTAACGGAGGAATTGAAAAAAACAAAGCAACCGTCTCCCAAGGCCGCAATGCTGTGCGTTGCAATATCAAGGCTCTGCTGGACAAAAAAAGACATCGGCAATTATCTGCACTATCTTATTCTCTCGGCAATCAACGATATTTGCTCTTCAAACAAGGAAGCATCGTCGCTCTTGTTTCTCGTTTCTTCGCCATACTCAAATCTCGACACAGACAGGGCTTTCAATTACGTGATGGTGTGCAACGAAAATGCCAATGCTTTTAAGGACGTGATGAGAAGCGTGGAAGTTGTAAATGCACATACAAAGATTACACGAGATTATCAGAGAAAGTTGCAACAGAAAACGCATTTCCTTTACGGAGTAATAGGACTGTTGGCGCTCGCAGTGGTCGCAATTTGGTTGTTGATGAGAAACGTGGTGAAGAAACGCCGCAAACAAGATTCTTTGCTGAAAAAGCTGGAGCAGATGAACCATTCGCTCGAAACAATGGTGGAGAAAGAATCAGTGATGAAAAGCAAACTCGAAAAATCGAACGGTTTGCTTAAAAGGGAAATCACTTACCATAACCAAAACTTCATAAATGTTTACCAACTTGTAACGAAGTATATAGCCGAGGTGCAGGAGTTTCGAAAAATGGTCTATAATCTCGTAACTGCCAGCAAATATAGCAAGGCGCGCCAGGAACTTCTTTCAAACGCCAACTCGGAAAAATATCTCAAAAACTTCTTTGAGCATTTCGACAAGGCATTCCTTCTTTCCCACCCCGATTTCGTGAGCCGTTTCAACGCTCTTCTAAAACCCGGCCACGAGATAATTCCGCAGGAAAAAGGAAAGCTCACACCCGAGTTGCGCATTTATGCTCTTGTGAGCCTTGGCGTAACCGACAGTGTGAGCATTGCCCAATTCTTACACTATTCTACACAGACCGTATATAACTATCGTTTAAAAGTTAGACACTCGTCGTGTATTCCAGAAAAGTCGTTTGCAGAAACTGTGGCTAAAATGTATGAGAATGAAGCTTAGCCACCATATCGCCAAACATTAGCCTCGTGTCTAGCTGCGTATAAACACGGATAATCCGGCCCGAAGGATTTGGCAAGTACTGTCCGTGGTCATCTATTTTGGGACATGGTGTGGGCTGCCAGCGACTACTGCACGGATCCGCCTCGAATCCGCTTTGCAATGACGTGAGCAATACCAACGGAGAGTCGCCTAATATATATGTCTCGCCCATTGCGATGCCCAATTTCTCACATGTTTCCATCACTTTGTCTATGCTGTCGCTAAGATAAGCCCCAAGTTTCCCACAAGGTTTTACATAAGCGTGCATTTCGTCGGTGCTGTAAAGACATTGTCGGTAAGCGTCGCGCGGAATCTGCCAAATTCTTACATCACTTCTGTTGAAAACCACCTGACCTGCCGGAATGCAAAGATTAAGATTGTATTCCACGGCAGAATATCCCGGAGGCGGAACGGCACCAAAGCTATATTCTTGCCCGCCAATCCATACAATTACGATATTCTTGCTTATAGTAGAATCGAGAAGCAATGCGCTCGCAACGTTGGTAAGTGCTGCGCCGCAGGTAACGAACAAAGGTTTTTCGGGAGTGCATTTCTTTGCTTCGGCAATAATCAGCCGCGCCCCTTCAGAGTCTATTGGTTTGTCGGCAGAAGTCATCGCGCTTTCGGCACCGGGCACAACTTTAAAGTTGCCCTTTTGTTTCATCACTTCGAGCAGCGCATTGGCTTTTTCAACCGACTCTGTTGCCTGGTCTTTCCGTGAAGAAAATCCTGCGCCGTTGTTCAGATGTCCTCCAACGATTCCTACGATTTCGGTAGTGGGCGAAAGAACTTGTTGCGCGAGGGCAAACAATCCGTCGGGGTCGCCGCAAAAATCGTTGTCAATTAAAACTTTTACCTTTTTTATTTTAATCGGGTTGGCTGCCTGATTAGTGGCAACCATACCCGAGAAAAATAAGGTTAGTATAGTGAATAATAGTTTTTTCACTGCTTGTTCCAGATTAGTTTGTCGATGAAATTATAGCGGTTCTCCATCTTGGCGTCAGCCTTTACGGTGGTGTTTACATCAAGTTGGAGCACGGGGGCAACATCTTTGCCGTTGGTCGAAGGCCATTCCACAAGTCCGAGACCATTTGGGTTGCCGGTTTTCACGAAGTTGACATAATAGTTGCTGAATATGTCGGAAACTAAATAATCTTCGGGTTGCCAGTCATACACGCGGTTTGTTGGTAATGTGCCCATGGCATATTCTATATCTGCGGAGTGTACTGCGCCTTTTTCTTGTGGCTTGGCGGCTTCATTGTCTTTGGCATCTTGCACACCGCCTGCGAGTCCGGCAACTTTTCCTTTGATTGCCATTGCGGGACGTGGGTGGCAATAACGATAACGATACACCGGCTGCCCGCTTGTAAGCTTGTGCATGTTTCCCCATTTCCATGTGGAATAATCGATAAACATGTCGCTTGCCAAATCAACGCCCGGACGGTCGTTTACATCTGCGTCGGTATTTATGCCATAGAGTTTGAACGCTTCGTCAACGGCTTCTCCGAAAACTCGCTTGGCTGCAGCTTTTGCGTTCTCTACTGTTGCCGGTTTCCCGCCCAATATAAATGCGGGAGTCATCTCTTGATTGTTACCGCCGATGAGCAAAGGAACTTTTGCCTGCTGACCTTTGGCAAATGTTTCCTGTGGCTGTTCGGTGAAGAAGTATCCGTCGATGTTGCAGTTGGGTTTGCTTTTTACGGCTGCGAGTTTCAGGAGTTCTTCTGCGGGAATGGCACGAAGTTGTTTCAGATTCTTGCACCCAATTTTCTTCATTGTTTCAACGCCAGCTCTTTCATTGTCTTTCAAAGTTGATATGCGCTGAAAACCAATTACGGAACCGCTTGAACCGATTGCGCGTGCAAACAGATTTTTGCTTAATGGCGAAACCATTAGGGCAGACACCGACATAGAGCCTGCCGATTCGCCGCAAATGGTTATCTGTTCAGGGTCGCCGCCAAAGGCTGCAATATTTTCTTTCACCCATTTAATGGCTGCGGCCTGGTCCATGAAACCATAGTTGCCCGAGCCTTTGTAGCTCGTTTCTTTGGAAAGTTCGGGAAGGGCAAAGAACCCGAAAATTCCTTCGCGGTAGTTGGCGGTTATGGATATGATGCCTTTGCGTGCCATGGCGTCGCCGGCATAGCGCGGTTCGCTTCCGCTGCCACACATAAGCCCGCCGCCGTTGAAGTATATGAGCACCGGCAGTTTCTCGTTCATTTGTTTTGCAGGAGTCCAAATGTTGAGGTACAGACAATCCTCGCTGTTTTTACTTGTACCGAAATTCATGTCTCCAAACAGGTTTTCCTGCATAGGATTCGGGCCGAATTCGTTGGCTTTGCGCACACCTTGCCATTTCTCCACGGGTTGCGGAGCTTTCCAGCGCAGATCTCCCACGGGAGGTGCTGCAAATGGAACGCCTTTGAATACCTTTATGCCCGATTCGTTCACGCCTTCGAGAATGCCGTCGGCAGTCTTTACTTGTGGGTTTTGGGCTGCAACGCCTATGAACAAGGCTAATGCACTCAAAGTCAATAATATCTTTTTCATGATCGTATGAAATTGGTTCTACTATTTTTTATTGATTTTACGACATCGGATATCGCGAAAACTAGGTCAGACATAATTTAAACTAGGTCTGATATAATTTAAACTAGATGCCTTGTCGTTTTATTGTTTTTTAGGTGCTGAATTTTAGAAATTTATGTGAGTAGCAAATTCCACAGTGAACGGACGGATATACGAGCCTGCCATCAGGTAGTTTTTGTAGGCCGAAACGTCTTCAAGCAAGTCGGCTGCGCCGATACTGCCCGAGCAACCTTTTTGGTTGAGGAAGTTGATGGCGTTGACAGAGAAACTTACGTTCTTGTTCAAGTTGTAATCCACACCGGCAAACGTTTCCCATCTTCCGTTGAAATAAAGAGTGTTTGTCTTGTTGATATATTGTTTGCTCTGATAGCGGAAACTTGCCCAGATACGGAATTTGTCGAACGAATAGCTCGGGTCGAGTTCCACGATAACCTTGCTTACGCCGGTTGTAACCTTGTCGTTGAAATTATAGCTCTTTGATGTGCCGTCGGCAAACTGCGCATTGATATTAAAGTTCTTGTATTTTGGATTCTGCAAAGTCAAAAGTCCGTGGAAACTGAATCCCTTGAACGGATTGAGCACTACGTCGGTGGTCCAGCCCATTGTCTGAACATCGTTTGTGATAGGAATCGTAACAACGTCGGACGAATTGTTGGGATTGGTGAACTGCGTGCGGCTCTTGTAGTTGCTCTGACTTATGAGCGACACTTGCGAAACGAGTTGCATCCATGGAGTATTCCAGAAAACGCCGGCACGTCCGAGATGAATGTTCACTGCGTCGAGAATAGGCATATATGGTCCGCCGAAGTCCTGAGAATTGGGGTGCTGCATCGCATATACATATTCTGCTATCACACCAAAGCCGTGGCTTATGGTATAGCGTCCGTTGATTGTGGCCGCGGGATTTACCCAATGCTTGCTGAATGAAGTTATCTTGCCGTTGTTTACGCTGAAATTCACACTTCTTACGTTCTCTGCGTTAGTAGGATTTTCGTCCTTGGCATTAGCGTAAGCAAAAGCGTTTTGTCCGCCAACCGAATAGTATTCTGCGCGCAATCCTGCCGAAAGCCACAGACGTTCCGTAGCCTGCCAGTCGTCCGAAGCATAGAGGGCAAATTTCGTTTCGTGGGCATCATAATATTCGCCTCCCGTATTGGCTGCGTATTCCTGCTCGCCGTTGTGTTTTAGCCAAACAGGATTTGCCTCTATAGTGTGGGCAAACACACCGGTGCTCGCTTTGATTCCCTGACGGTTCCACCAAGCATTTGCACCAAGGCGCCAACTGTGAGCATGATTCTTGCTCTTGCCGGTAAGTTCGGCTGTCGTTAGCCAATCACGCTCAAAGCCCACATCGCGGAGCAGGTAGCGGCTGTTGTAATTGCCCGTAAATACTTCGCCGGCTTTGTGAGTGCCGTTATCATAAGCATATGTAAATACATCGTCAGACGTAGCAGTTGCTACACCCGTACCAGCCAATTGCAGCATCGTGTAATAAGAATTGGCATAGTTGTATTTTGATGTAACGTCAAGGTCCATTCCATTTAGGAACTTATAATTTAGGTGCGCGGTCAAGCTATTGTTAAGCGCGTGCGTTCCGTCTTTGCGCGTAATGGTTTTCTTTTTGCCAGTCATAACGTCGAGGTATGTAAGTTCGCCATTGGCAGGCAGAAAACCGTCATGCCCAAGACTAAACCCATTGTATTCCTTTACAGAACCGTCGCCAACATAAATAAATGGTCCGTAGGCATCACCAAGATTCTTGTTGTAGGAATAGCGATAGAAAAGGTCGAATTTGCCGCGTCCGTCATTCCAATCTTTTGAAATGGCAGCCTTGAACATTTTCATGTCGTTGGCATATTGAACGTCGGCAAGTTTGTTGCTTCCCGGATCGTGGTTTACATATGCGCCAAGGGAGTAATGCCAACCGTCAGCAATCTTTCCGGCAAGCGCCACGTCAAAAGTTTGCTTGTTGAAGATATTTGTGGTATAGTTCACGTGGCCTTCAAATTTGTCGCTACCAGTGCGGGTGTTCGAAAGCACGGCGTAGTTTACCGAGCCGTTCTTAATTGCGCTCTCGCCAAGCGACATCAATCCCATGGAACCGTGAGAAGCATTGCCCGTCCAATAAAGATAAGGCAAGCACGGCCAAATGTTATACGATACAGGCAGGCCGTCTTCGTAAATCGTAGCCGAAAGACTTGACGGCAAACCAATGGAAATTTGTCTCGGTTGGTTGTCGCTTGATGCGTTGAGCATCACATTTCGGTTTTTTACTTCTTTAGTTTCGGGCACAGAGTCTTTCTCTATTTTCTCTTGTGCCATAACAGTTGTTGGTAGTATTAAAGCTGCGCCAAATAATAGCGGCAAAAGATTCTTTGGTGATTTCATTGTTCTGGGTTTTAGATTTTTCTTATATTATTTTTGTTCAGGCAATAGGCATGGACGCACTTTTTCGGTAACGCCGGAATTAATTTCTATGGAGGAAATGAGAGGTTGTACATCGGCGGCGTTTTTTGCAATCAAAATATTGTATGTGCCTGCCTCAACCTGCCATTGACTGTCTTTTTCATTAAAAGAAGCCAGGTCTTTGTAAGGAATCGCTATGTTTACCTTTTCGCTTTGCCCTGGGTTAAGTTTTCTCGTTTTTGCGAATCCTTTCAGTTCGCGTGCCGGCTTATCCATATCTTTTCCCGGCGCAGATACATAGACTTGCACAACTTCTTTACCGGCTACTTTTCCTGTGTTTTTAACTTCTATATTGACGTTGATATTCCCCTTGCTGTCTTTGCTTATTGCAGGCTTGCCGTATTTGAAAGAGGTATAGCTCAGACCATATCCGAATGGGTAGGCAACGGCAACGTTTTTTGTTCCATAGTAACGGTATCCTACGTAAATTCCGTCGTTATATTCTGTGTAGTCGAAGTTTTTACGTTCACCCGTTGTGCGGACATTAGAAAATCCTTTCAAAGATTCTACAAGTTGGTCGTCGCTGATTTCATCGGGAGTGGGGAAGTCGTTTTTCGAAGGAACGTCGTTGTAGCTAATAGGCCAAGTCATAGGCAGACGACCAGAAGGACATTCTTTACCTGTTAGGATATCAGCAACCGAATTACCGCCTTCTTGTCCCGGTAGCCAAGCTACGAGCACGGCGTCAGGATTGTTTATCCAACTTTGGGTTTCTATCACACCGCAAACATTGAGTATTACCACAACCTTCTTGCCTACTTTATGAAATGCAGCGCATACAGTTTTTATCATATCCTTTTCAGCATCGGTCAAGTTGAAGTTATCAGAAATATAGCGGTCTGCAAATTCTCCCGAAGTCTTGCCAATTGTGATTATAGCGGCATCGTTTGTCTTTGCTGCGGTTTGTAATTCCGATGCCGTGAGATTCATTTCAGGAATGAGATGTTTTGGTAGAAATTTCGCGAAATCTCCTTGTGGCTGTTTGGTTTTTGCGGTAGCTTCCGGGATATATTTGTCGTATAGTTCCTTGACATTATTGTCTATGGAGAAACCTGCATTAGTCAATCCGTCAACCAAATTCACTACATAGGCATGGTTTACGTCTCCCGAGCCAGTTCCGCCTGCTATAAACTCGTATGAACTGCGTCCGAACACAGCAAGTTGATGTGTCTTGCCTTTAAGAGGTAGCGTGTTCTTGAGATTTTTCAACAACACCATACCTTCTGTGGCCGCATTGCGCGTAACTTGTGCGTGAGCTTTGAGATCGGGATTGTTGTCTGCGGTATAATTCTTGTAACGTGGCGTTTTAAGGATATACTCAAGTATATGTTTTACGTTGCGGTCTATAATGTCCATCGAAAGATGCCCGTTAAGAACTGCTTTTTTTATTTCTTCGCGCTGCGCGAGCTTCCCGGGCATAAGCAAATCGTTGCCGGCTTCCATTTGAGCCACCGCGTTTTTTCCGCCATACCAATCGGTCATTACCATTCCCTTGAATCCCCATTCGCGACGCAAGATTTCTGTAATAAGGTCGCAGCGTTCGCTCGCCATAGTGCCGTTGATTTTATTGTATGAGGTCATAACGGTCCAAGGTTGCGCTTCTTTTACCACAATTTCGAAAGGTTTGAGATAAAGTTCGCGGAAAGTTCTCGGAGAACCGATTACATTATTGCTTGTGCGGTTTGTTTCCTGATTATTGAGCGCAAAATGTTTAAGAGATGTCCCAACGCCGTTGCTCTGTACGCCGTTAACCATCGAAGCGCAGATTTTTCCTGCGAGTAGAGGGTCTTCGGAATAATACTCAAAGTTACGCCCGTTAAGGGGATTGCGATGAATGTTTGTGGCCGGCGCAAGCAACACGTCAACTCCGTAATGTTTCACTTCGTCGCCCATGGCAGCTCCAACCTGGTGTATAAGTTCCGTATTCCAAGTGGAACTCATTACCGTTGCTACGGGGAAGTGGGTGCAATAAAAGGTTTGGGTGGTTCCTTCGCGCGTGGGATTGATACGAAGTCCGGCCGGGCCGTCGGCAACTACTGTGGTAGGAATTCCAAGGCGTGTGTTGCCGTTGATTTGTCCTGCCGCTCCGGGCACAAGTTCCGAAGCATTTCCGATTGTAGCCGTGGCATCGGTAGCTTCATTGCCTGTTGAACCAATTAGAAGGTTTAGTTTCTCGTCAAGTGTCATGGCGTTAACCACACTGTCGAGCGGCGAAACTCCAAAACGAGGAGTTTGTGCCATGCCTGTAGCGCAAATTGCGGCAAGGCATACTGTGATAATGGGTCTGTACATAATTGTAAGTTTCAATTTTTAGGTTTTTAACTTGGCAGCAAAATTAAGATGCTTGCGCGTTGTCTGTATGCGCAGGTAAACGCAAAAGTAAATCGTGGTAATTTTTATGTTTTTGAAAATGTGGAGAATAGAAAGATTTTTTGCCTTGCCAAAGTAAACTGATTTGGGTGTCAGAGTAAGGCGGTTTCATTTAGTTTTTATTCTATTTGTTGTTGTAGTACGTAGGTGGTGAAACAAAAATTACAGGGTATGAAATATTTTTATATGGTGCAGAGTTGTGAAATCGCGGAGCGCAACTTGTAAAATTGAAAAAGGGAATAAAAAAGGCTTGGTGGGTGTAAAAACAAATATGGTGCACCATGATTGGTGCACCATATCGTTGTCTTTTTTATTGTATGCTTTTTATCTTGGAGGGAGTGTTTCTCCGAGATATTTATAGGTGAAATTTTTGCCTTTTGAAGAAGGGAATTGTGAACGGAGGTCCACATCCTGGCGATTGCGCAAGTGCTGGATAATTCTCATATAGCATTCCTGCGGACTGTGTGCCTTTACGCGTGCCACGAATGGGGTGTCGCGATATTGGAACTTGCCTGTGCCGGGAATGGGTATGACGCGCTTGAAAAGCAACGAACCTTCATACCAGCCTGGTTTGTCCTCGTTGAGCTCCATTTGCTTTTCGCTTTTTATTTGTCCCGTAACGCTTTGGTTGCTCTTGCGGTTGTTTGACTTGAATTCTTCCATTGTCTCGGCAGTTGTCTTGATAACAATAAAATATATCTTTGGAGCCAACTTGTAACGTTTGGGGTATGCCACAGAACTCTCTGCAAACGAACGTAGGTCTTTTTGCATAGAATTTTCTAGCTTGACTTCCGGAATGGAATTGAGAAAGTCAATTGCTTCATCGGCGTTGTGAGCGAGAATTTCTTGATTGAAATATCTGATGTATAGATTCATTTTACACTTCGACTATAATGGCAAATGCCTATTATAGTATATTTGCTTTAAGATTAATTTTCGATAATAGAGTATTGCAAATATCTGCAATAAAAACAAAGAGCGGCAAACGAGACTCGGACTCGCGACCTCAACCTTGGCAAGGTTGCGCTCTACCAACTGAGCTATTGCCGCATTTCGTGCAGTGCATTTCTCTAAATGCGATGCAAAAGTAAGGCTTTTCTCGATACCAGCCAAATTTTTGCGCAAGAAAATTGTGAAACGCGGTAATTTTCCTTTGCGCAAGGTTTCGCGGATTTTTGTACACGGATATTTGCGTGGTGAAGTTTGTATTTGTTTTATAGCAGATTATGAGTGGGTTTTACGAGATGCGTTTGGCGCTTTTACGAGGTCAGACATAATTTAAATTCCGACGCATCTAATTTAAATTTCATGGCCCGGAGTTTTTACGAGATGCCGTGTTGTTTTTGCAGGGTGGATTTTCCGCTTTCCAAGAGGTATATTGGGGACAGAAAAAAGGGTATAGAACTAAATAAATGGGGTGGGGCGCGTGTTTTGTTCTGTTTTCGTATATTTGTGCACGAAAGAAAGGTATTAACTGTAAGTTATGAACAAGATTGGAATTGTTGTAAGACGTGAGTTCGGGTATAGGGTGAAAAAACGCTCCTTTATTATTCTTACTATATTAATGCCGTTTCTTATGGCGGCGGTGGTAATGGTGCCTTTGTTGCTGTCTTCGCTGAAAGGCGAGGAAGTAAAGGAAGTTGTGGTGGTGGACCATACCGGAATGTATGCCCCTTGTTTCAAAAGCGATGGCAACTTTAAATATATAGTAGGCGACCGCATGCGCTCGGAATACCGCGAAGAGGAAAATGAAACCTATGCCGTGGTTTCGATATGGGACGATTTGACAAAAGATCCAACTGCTGCGCGGATTTATTCCAAGAAAGAGGTGTCTTCCGACCTGCTAAGGGCTGTGAATAATGTGTTGGGACAGAAAATCAAGGATCAAAAACTGTCGGCTTTCAATATCCCGGGATTGAACGACGTGGTGAAGCAATGCGAAGAGGGGTATGAAATACGCACTGTTAAGTGGTCGGACAACGGAGATGAGAAAGAGTCGAATACAGATGTGGCCATGTTTGTAGGAATATTCTTTACAATACTTATATATATGTTTGTGCTAACCTACGGCACAATGGTGATGCAAAGCGTTACCGAGGAAAAATCTAACAGAATAGTGGAATTGATGGTGTCGTCGGTAAAGCCTTTCACGTTGATGATGGGAAAAATCATAGGTGTGGCACTCGTGGGCTTGCTTCAAATGATGATTTGGGGAGTGATGCTTTTCGTTATTCTCGGAATTGTTGGCGTGGCGTTTGGAGTAGGCGACGTTTCGCTGCTTGGCGCCGGCGGTGTGAACGCAATGGGGGCAGATGCCGTGCAAAACGCTGATGCGGCGCAGATATTCCATGTGTTAAGAGGAATGAACTTCGTGGAAATAATATTGATGGTTGTAGTTTATTTCATAGGCGGCTATTTATTATATGCGTCCTTCTTTGCAGGCGTGGGCTCGGCTATCAATTCAAGCGAAGACACGGGGCAGTTTGTCGCTCCCACTATGGTGGTGATGGCGTTTGCTCTGTATGCCGGAATGTTCAGCATAGAAAATCCCGACGGCTCGCTCGCTTTTTGGTGCTCCATGATTCCGCTCACTTCGCCGATTGTAATGATGGTGCGCATACCTTTCGGCGTTCCTTTGTGGCAGGAAATCGTGTCGGTGGTGCTGCTTTATTTTACGGCAATATCTATGGTGTGGATTGCAGGAAGGATTTATCGCGTGGGCATACTGATGTATGGAAAGAAACCGTCGATTGTGGAACTCTTGAAGTGGGTGAAGTATAAATGAGTGGCAATATGTGGAAATTACTTTCCCTGTGTCGGAAAAATAAATTACTTTTGCACTTAAAATAGAACACAATGGAATTGGATATATTGAATGCTGTAAGTCCGGTTGACGGACGCTATCGCGCAAAGAGCGAACCTCTTTCACCCTATTTCTCGGAATACGCATTGATAAAGTATCGCGTGAAAGTTGAAATCGAGTATTTTATTTGGCTTTGCGAGATGCCGTTGCCTCAGCTCAAGGATTTCAACAGCAACAACTTTGCTGCGCTTAGAAGCATCTACCAGAATTTCTCGGAAACCGACGCACAATCGGTGAAAGAGATAGAAAAGACCACCAACCACGACGTGAAGGCCGTGGAATATTTCATCAAAGGAAAATTTGACGAGATAGGCGGTATGGAAGACTTCAAGGAGTTTATCCATTTCGGGCTTACATCACAAGATATAAACAACACGTCTTTCCCGATGATGATAGGCGATGCAATTAAAGAGGTATTCGCTCCGGAAGTTCAGGCTCTTGTTGACAAACTGAACGGCTTGGCTGAAGAATGGAAGGGCATTCCTATGCTCGCTCACACTCATGGACAGCCTGCTTCGCCCACTCGTCTTGGCAAAGAGATAAAAGTTTTCGCCTATCGCCTGGAACGTCAGTTTGAGCAACTGAAAGGTTTGAAAATAACGGCGAAATTCGGCGGCGCAACGGGTAATTTCAACGCTCATCATGTGGCTTATCCCGAAATAGACTGGAAAGCGCAGGCTAATAAGTTCCTTGAAGAACGCCTCGGGCTTGAACGCGAACAATATACCACACAGATTTCCAATTACGACGGACTTGCTGCCGTTTTGGACGCATTGAAGCGCATCAATACGGTAATCATGGATCTCGATCGCGACTTCTGGACGTATATCTCCATGAACTATTTCAAACAGAAGATTAAACAAGGCGAAGTTGGCAGTTCTGCAATGCCCCATAAAGTGAATCCTATAGATTATGAGAACTCTGAAGGAAACCTCGGCGTGGCAAATGCACTCTACGAGCATCTTTCGAGAAAACTTCCGCTTTCGCGTCTGCAAAGAGACCTTACCGATAGCACTGTGATACGTAATCTTGGAGTGCCGATGGCTCATTCCATTATCGCAATCAAGAGTACGCTCAAAGGTCTCGATAAACTTTTGTTGCATCGCGAGTCGATTGACGCCGATCTGGAAAACAATTGGGAAGTTGTGGCAGAAGCAATACAGACAATCCTGCGCCGCGAACGTTTCCCGCACCCTTATGAAACGTTGAAAGCCTTGACGCGAACCAACAAGAAGATAAATCAGCAGGATATCGCAGAATTTATAAACGGACTCGATATTCGCGACGAAGTGAAGGCAGAACTTCTGAAAATAACCCCACAAAATTATGTGGGAATATTCTGAAGCGAAAACAAAGACAAATACGCCGAAAAATGGCGTTAATATATTAATTAAATAAATTAATCCGTGATGGACAACGAAGAGAAAATCAATCAGGAAAGTAACGGACAAAATCCGCGCTCCAATGCAAATGCAGGCGGTGTTCGTTATAAGAAAGTGAATGTGTATGATGGCGGTAATGCTTTCGACCGTCAGGATAGCCGCCCCTCATATCGTGGCAATAGCTATGGACGTGAACAGGGACGAAACTATCGTGGTTATCGTGAAAACAGCTATGGTAGAAACGAAGGCAATCGTCAAGGAGGAAGTGCCTATCGCCATGACAACAACGCCGGATATGGACGTGGCTATAACGGTTATGGAAATTCCGAACGCTATCAGCAGGAACGCCCCAGCCGTAATTATTCGTCGCAAGAGCGATACGGATATTCGCGTGGCGGATATAGTGGCGGTTCCTACCAAGATCGTAGCGAACGTTACGGTCAACCGCAGGGATATGGCGAACGCCGTAGCGGAAGATACGAATATCAGCCGCGCAGAGACAGTTATGGTCGTGGCGGTGCCCCGCGTCAGCAGCGTTCCAACAATTATGGCGGTGGATACAACCCGGATGCAAAATATTCTTTGCGTAAGAGAATACAATACGCCGAAGAGAATTTTGATCCCGAAGCACCAATTCGTTTGAATAAGTTTTTGTCGAACGCCGGCGTTTGTTCACGTCGTGATGCCGACAAATATATAACAGCTGGTGTGGTAACTGTAAACGGCGAAACGGTAACAGAACTCGGCTCAAAGATTAAACGTAGTGATGTCGTGCGTTTCAATAACGAAACCGTCTCGATAGAAAAGAAAGTTTACGTACTTCTCAATAAACCCAAGGATTATGTAACAACGAGCGACGATCCTCAAAATCGTAAGACGGTTATGGATCTTGTGCGCAACGCTTGCCGTGAGAGAATTTACCCGGTTGGTCGTCTCGACAGGAATACTACGGGTGTTCTTCTCCTTACAAATGATGGTGAATTGGCTTCTAAACTTACTCATCCCAAATACAAGAAGAAAAAAATCTATCATGCTTTTCTCGATCACAATGTGAATGCGGCCGACATGCAGCAGATTGCGAACGGTATCATGCTTGATGACGGCGAGGTGCATGCCGATGCCATAGAGTATGCTTCCCAAACAGACAAAAAGCAGGTTGGCATAGAAATCCACAGCGGAAAGAATCGTATTGTGCGTCGTATTTTCGAAAGCTTGGGATATCATGTAACCAAACTCGACAGAGTTTATTTTGCCGGGCTTACCAAGAAAAATTTGCGTCGCGGTCAATGGCGTTATCTCTCGCAGGAGGAAGTGAATTATCTGAAAATGGGAGAATTTGAATAATTGGTGTAATTGCGTAAAGCGTTAACTATTAATCAAAGTAGAATAATATGTACAAGTCAAGAATTAAGATTGTAGATCTTCTCAAGAGTGAGGATTTTGACAAGGTTGTTAATGTGAAAGGCTGGGTTAGAACTCGCCGTGGCAGCAAGTCTGTTAATTTTATCGCGCTTAATGACGGCTCTACAATAAAGAATATACAGGTGGTGGCTGACGTGAACGATTTTGACGAGGAATTGCTTAAACAGATAACCACTGGTGCTTGTTTGAGCGTTGACGGAAAACTTGTCAAGAGCATTGGCGGCGGTCAGAGCGTGGAAGTGCAAGCTACGAAAATCGAGGTTCTCGGTCCTTGCGGCGATGATTTCCCGATGCAGAAGAAAGGGCAGAGTTTTGAGTACATGCGTAAGTACGCTCACATGCGTCTCCGTACAAATACATTCGGCGCAGTTTTTCGCATACGCCACAACATGGCAATTGCAATCCACAAATATTTCCACGAACATGGCTTCTATTATTTCAATACGCCTATAATCACGGCAAGTGATTGCGAGGGCGCGGGCGAGATGTTTCAAGTTACTACGCTTGACCTCAACCGTACGGGAAAAGACGGCGATGTTGCATACGACAGAGACTTCTTCGGAAAGAAAACAAGCCTTACGGTGAGCGGACAGCTTGAAGGAGAACTTGGTGCAACGGCTTTGGGAGCTATCTATACGTTCGGTCCTACGTTTCGTGCTGAGAATTCCAATACTCCGCGCCATTTGGCAGAGTTTTGGATGATTGAGCCGGAAATTGCTTTCATGGATCAGACGGAATTGATGGATTTGGAAGAGGATTTCATCAAATATTGTGTGAACTGGGCTTTGGAAAATTGCAAGGACGACCTTGAATTCCTCAACAAGATGATTGACAAAAATCTTCTCGAAACGCTTAATTCTGTTGTCAAGGAGGATTTTGTTCGTCTGCCTTATACCGAGGGAATCAATATTCTTGAGAAAGCGGTTAAAGACGGTCATAAATTCGAATTCCCAATCACGGGTTGGGGCATGGATTTGAGCAGCGAGCACGAACGTTATCTGGTGGAGGAGTATTTCAAACGTCCTGTGATTATGACGGATTACCCGAGCGAAATCAAGGCGTTTTATATGAAGAAAAATCCCGACGGCAAGACGATGCAGGGTACCGATGTGCTTTTCCCGAGAATTGGCGAAATCATTGGCGGTTCGGTGCGCGAGGAAGATTACGACAAACTTGTTGGCGAAATCAAGGCTCGCGGAATGGAAGAGGACAGTTACAGTTGGTATCTTGATACGCGCAAGTTTGGCAGTTGCCCGCATGCAGGTTTCGGCTTGGGCTTTGAGCGCCTCATTCTGTTTGTTACCGGCATGCAGAACATACGCGACGTGATTCCGTTCCCTCGTACTCCGAAGAATGCAATGTTCTAAGAGAAAATAATTTCAAGAGTTAAAAATGCGGTGTGCAATGTTTTGCGCGCCGCATTTTTTGTTTTGCAAAGTTTGTGGCTTAATTTATATAGGTAATTTTGCCTCGCAATAAAATTTGGCGGTGTTATGAAAATGTTTCTAAGGTGTTTTCTTTTGGCATTGGTCTTTAATTCGTTTAATGCCGTTTTTGCCCAACTTGTAGTGAAAGGAAAGATTACCGATTCTGACGGCGCAGCGGTGGAGTTTGCTAATGTTTGTGTCGACAGCATTTATGTGATGTCTGATGCCAAGGGAAATTTCAAGATAAACGTGCCTCAAGGGATTAAAACGCCTATACAGGTGAGCCATATAAGCTATGAAACTGTTGATGTGGGTTATGCTGAATACAAAGGCGGAACTGTTTCTGTGGTGATGAAACCTCGCAGCAACCAACTGCCGGATGTGGCTGTGGTAGGTGGGAAATCCAAGGCAAAGAGAATTGTGATCAAAGGAATGAAAATGCCCGGAGACGTAGCTTTCTCGGGTACCACTACGGGAATGTATGCATATGGTCCGATTTTTAAGGTAAAGAAGAATTTTCTGGTCGATTCCATAAAATTTACGGTCTACGAATGCACTTATTCCGAGTGTTTGCTGCGCGTGATTATCTATGAAGAGAGCGGCAAGAACTTTGTTCCGGTGATGTCGAAGCCATTGTACGTGTCGTGTACGCCTTCGCAAAACGGCAAAGACTTGGTTGTGGCGGTTGACGACCGCACTCTGTTGCAAAAAGGCCGTGTTTATTACGCTGCGCTCTGTCCTGTTTCAAGTACGGGAAAAGGAAAAGTGAGTTTTCGTGCCTATGCCCATAAAGGTTGTGCCTGGAATATAGACTAACAACATACTGTAAAAAATCCCGGTTTCGATGGCAGCCGTTCTTGTAGGGAGAGAAATGCTGTAAGGGGAATAAATACAATAAGTTAAGCCTTGTAAACACATTCTCCAAGAATGTGTTTTTTCTTTTGCCGCATTTCGTGAAAACGATGTCAGACATAATTTAAATTCCGACGCATCTAATTTAAATTAGGTCTGACATCGGAAAAACGGTATTTTGAGGCTGTTTTGTGATACCTAAATTGCAAAACAAAGTTTGCAAGAAAATTTACCCCACTATCATTTTTCTTTGTTTCTAAGTGCAAATCTTTCGTGTGTAGTGTGTCGCGGCCAATTATGTGGCAAATACTACTGAAAATCCGTCTGAAAAATGTATCTTTGCATAGAATACCCCAATGGGTAAATTCAAGTGTGTAAAAAATAGAAAGCAAATGAGTCAGAGACTATTTATATTCGACACAACTCTTCGCGATGGCGAACAAGTGCCAGGCTGTCAGCTCAACACCGTAGAGAAAATCGAGGTGGCAAAGTTGCTCGAGGCATTGGGAGTAGATGTTATAGAAGCCGGTTTCCCTATTTCGAGCCCCGGCGACTTCAAGTCTGTAATTGAAATATCAAAAGCCGTTACGTGGCCAACTATCTGCGCCCTTACAAGAGCCGTGGAAAAGGATATCGACGTGGCTGCCGATGCGTTGAAGTTCGCTAAACACAAGAGAATACATACGGGAATAGGAACTTCGGAATATCATATAAAGTACAAGTTCAATTCCACTCCCGAAAATATACTGGAACGCGCAGTTTCGGCCGTGAAGTATGCCAAACGATATGTGGAAGACGTGGAGTTTTATGCCGAAGATGCCGGTCGTACTGACAATGAATTTCTTGCCCGCGTGGTAGAGGCTGTGATTAAAGCCGGTGCCACGGTGGTCAATATCCCAGATACAACGGGCTATTGCCTGCCTGCGGAATACGGCGCAAAGATAAAATATCTCATGGAACACGTGGATGGCATAGAAAATGCCATTATATCCACACACTGCCATAACGACCTCGGAATGGCAACCGCTAACACTATCGAAGGTGTTATAAACGGAGCGCGCCAAGTGGAGGTAACTGTGAACGGTATAGGAGAACGTGCCGGCAATACCGCTCTCGAAGAAATCGCAATGATATGCAAGTGTCATCACAACCTTGATATCGACACCAATATCAATACGCAGAAAATCGCAGGTCTGAGCCGCACTGTTTCAAACCTGATGAATATGCCCGTGCAGCCCAACAAGGCTATCGTGGGTCGCAACGCGTTTGCACACTCTTCGGGAATACATCAAGACGGAATACTCAAAAACGTACAGACCTACGAAATTATCAATCCAAACGACGTAGGGTTCAGCGACGATCAGATTGTGCTTACGGCACGAAGCGGCCGCGCTGCATTGAAACACCGTCTCGCAATCAACGGAGTGGAACTTGATGGCGACAAACTTGACAAAGTTTATCAGGCGTTCCTTAAGTTGGCTGACAAGAAGAAAGAAGTTACCGACGACGACATATTGCTTCTCGCCGGTGCCGACCGCGATGAAAACCATCACATACGTCTTGACTACTTGCAGGTAACAAGCGGCGTCGGTTTGCGCAGTGTAGCAAGCATTGGACTGGATATCGCAGGAGAGAAGTTTGAGGACGCAGCAACCGGAAACGGTCCTGTAGACGCAGCAATCAAGGCCCTGAAAAAGATAATCAACCGCAAGATGGTTTTGAAGGAGTTCACTATTCAGGCAATCAACAAAGGCTCTGACGATGTGGGAAAAGTTCACATGCAGGTGGAATACGAAGGAAGCGTTTACTATGGTTTCGGCGCAAATACCGATGTGGTGGCTGCCAGCGTGGAGGCTTATATAGATGCAATAAACAAGTTTCATAACAAGAAGGAAGATTAAAAACGTAAAGACTGATATGGCAAATACGCTATTTGACAAAATTTGGGACAAACATGTCGTCCAGCTTGTGGAAGACGGTCCTACGCAATTATATATAGACCGCCTTTATTGCCACGAGGTAACGAGTCCGCAGGCATTCGAAGGTCTGAGACAGCGCAACTTGAAATGTTTGCGTCCGGACAAAATATATTGTATGCCCGACCATAATACTCCTACACACGATCAGGACAAACCGATAGCAGATCCCGTTTCGCGCAAACAAGTAGACACTCTTGAAAAAAATGCAAAGGAGTTCGGCTTGAATCATTTTGGCATGATGAATCCCAACAACGGTGTAATTCATGTTGTAGGCCCGGAACAAGGACTTTCTTTGCCCGGAATGACAATCGTGTGCGGCGACTCCCACACTTCGACGCATGGCGCGATGGGCGCTGTGGCTTTCGGTATCGGAACTTCCGAAGTAGAAATGGTTATGGCCTCGCAATGTATTCTCCAGCAGAAACCAAAATCGATGCGCATCAGTGTTGAGGGAGAATTGGCCAAAGGCGTTACCGCAAAAGATATCGCCCTTTATATAATGAGTAAGTTGACAACCAGCGGTGCTACGGGATATTTTGTGGAATATGCCGGCTCAACAATCCGCAGTCTGTCAATGGAAGGAAGACTTACGTTGAGCAACCTCTCAATTGAAATGGGCGCGCGCGGAGGTTTTATAGCTCCCGACGAAACAACCTTTGAATATCTCAAAGGCAGAGCGCATGCTCCACAAGGTGAAGAATGGGAAAAAGCATTGGCATATTGGCGCACATTGAAGAGCGATGACGATGCCGTGTTTGACAAGGAAATTAAATTTGACGCCGCAGATATCCAACCAATGATTACCTACGGAACAAACCCCGGCATGGGAATGGCTATCGACGGCGTTATTCCGGAAACCGAAGACGAATCTGCAAAAAAATCTTTGGCTTATATGAAGTTCCAATCGGGAGAACAATTGATTGGAAAGCCCATTGATTATGTTTTCCTCGGAGCTTGTACGAATGGCCGCATAGAAGATTTCCGCGCTTTCGCAAGTGTGGTGCGCGGACACAAGAAAGCAGAAAACGTTGTGGCATGGCTTGTGCCCGGCTCTTGGAATGTGCTAAAACAGATCAAGGCAGAAGGTATCGACAAGGAACTTGAAGCAGCCGGTTTCGAGATTCGTCAGCCGGGTTGCAGTGCTTGTCTTGCCATGAACGATGATAAAATTCCCGCAGGAAAACTTTCCGTTTCCACAAGTAACCGTAATTTTGAAGGACGTCAGGGACCGGGGGCAAGGACATGCCTTGCAAGTCCGTTGACAGCCGCTGCTGCAGCTATAACAGGAAAAATAACAGATCCGAGAACTTTGATTTAAAAAGATGAAACAGAAATTCGATATAGTACGTTCTACATGCGTACCTCTTCCTTTGGAAAACGTTGATACCGATCAGATAATTCCGGCCCGTTTCCTAAAAGCAACCGACAAAGAAGGCTTTGGAGACAATCTTTTTAGGGATTGGCGTTACAACAACGACGGTACAAAAAAAGATTTTGTCTTGAATGATCCTACTTATGGCGGAGAAATTCTTGTTGCCGGCAAAAACTTTGGCTGCGGTTCAAGTCGTGAACACGCTGCTTGGGCAATTGCTGGCTACGGCTTCCGGGTTGTTGTGAGTAGTTTCTTTGCTGATATTCACAAAAACAACGAACTTAACAATTTTGTCCTTCCTGTTGTCGTTAGTCCAGCTTTTCTAGAGGAACTTTTCGATAGTATTAAAAACGATCCCAAGACAATTGTTTCCGTAGACGTTCCTAATCAAACTATAACCAATGAAAAAACTGGTAATACGGAACATTTTGAACTTAACGGATACAAGAAATATTGTCTTACTCACGGATTAGATGATATAGATTTCCTTTTGGAAACAAAGGATAAGATTGAGGCGTGGGAGAATTCCGACAATAATTTCTATAAAGTGCAGCAATAATCTGCGAAAACGATGAAAGAAGTAAGTGTTGATATTCTTGACACCACGTTGCGCGACGGAGAGCAAACCAATGGCGTTTCGTTTACGCCTAATGAAAAGCTAAACGTTGCGAGAACTTTACTTCAGAAGGTTGGTGTCAATCGTATCGAAGTTGCATCGGCACGTGTTTCCGAAGGGGAGCATCATGCGGTGGAACTTATTTGTCGTTGGGCAAAATCAGTCGGCATGTTAGACAGAGTAGAAGTACTCGGTTTTGTAGATGGACATGTTTCGGTTGATTGGATTCGGGATTGTGGTTGCAATACAATAGACTTGCTTACCAAGGGCTCGCTCAATCATTTGAATTATCAGCTGTGCAAAACTCCTGCGGAGCATTTTGCCGATATAAAAGAGACCGTAGATTATGCGCATAGCTTAGGCATGGTAGTAAATGCCTATGTTGAGGATTGGTCAAACGGCATGAAAACGTCGTTGGACTATGTGTACTCGCTGATTGAGCACCTTAATGCCATTGGGGTAAAGCATATAATGTTGCCTGATACTTTGGGAATTCTCAATCCGCTTGAGGTTTTGGAGTATATCCACAAGATAATGCGTCGTTTCCCTGGTGTGTGTTTCGATTTCCATGCTCATAACGATTATGACTTGGCAATTTCCAACGTTTTGGCTGCTGTTCTTGCCGGTTGCCGCAATATACATGCTACGATCAATGGCTTGGGAGAGCGTGCGGGAAATGCTCCGCTTGCAAGTGTGCAGGCAATATTGAAAGATCACTTCCACGCAAAAACAACGATAGACGAAAGTCAGCTCATGCCGATAAGTAGACTTGTTGAGAGCTATTCTGGAATTTCTATCCCTGCCAATTCTCCGATTGTCGGCGAGAATGTGTTTACGCAGGTAGCTGGAGTCCATGCCGACGGCGACAACAAACATCATTTATACTCCAATGCTTTGCTGCCTTCGCGTTTCGGTAGAATCAGGGAGTTTGCACTTGGCAAGAGTAGCGGTAAAGCTAATATTCTTAAGAACCTTGAAGCGCTTGGCTT
The DNA here is from genome assembly GCA_963626585.1 of Christensenellaceae bacterium Phil1. Lineage (GTDB taxonomy): Bacteria > Bacteroidota > Bacteroidia > Bacteroidales > Bacteroidaceae > UBA6398. Next base: position 65,568 of record CAVFYC010000003.1, read on the forward strand.
GGAACTTACGCCCGAGCAAACCAAGCGCGTAACAAAACGTATCGTAGAGCTTGGCGACAAGAAGGAGATTGTAACGCAGGAGGACTTGCCTTATATCGTTTCCGACGTATTGAAACATGATACTCCGGAAGAGAAAGTTCGTCTTGTCAGTTATTTTGTTTCCACGGCCTATGGATTGAAACCTTCTGCTTCGATGCGCTTAGAGATTGACGGCACTGAATACGAAGCACATTCTACGGGCGACGGACAGTATGATGCTTTTGCGAGTTGCATTCGGCAGATATACGAAGAGCGTCTGCACCGCAAGATGCCGGAACTGGTGAACTATAATGTTTCTATCCCGCCAGGAGGTCGCACAGACGCTTTTGTGCAAACGGTAATAACTTGGAATGTAAACGGAAAGGAGTTTCGCACGCGTGGCTTTGACGCAGACCAAACGGAGTCGGCTATCAAGGCTACCATTAAGATGCTCAATATAATGGAAAATAACAACCAAACAAAAATATAAGATGAAATTAAAGATAGCTGTATTGGCTGGCGATGGCATAGGACCCGAAATATCAAAAGTAGGCGTTGATGTCATGGAGGCTGTGGCAAAGCGTTTTGGACACGAACTTTCTTATTTCCCCGCCATTTGTGGTGCTGCGGCAATTGACGCAGTGGGTGATCCTTTCCCCGAGGAAACTTACAACACATGCAAGGATTGCGACGCTGTGTTCTTTTCGGCTGTGGGCGATCCCAAGTTTGACAACAATCCTGCGGCAAAGGTTCGTCCCGAGCAGGGTTTGCTTGCAATGCGCAAGAAGCTTGGTTTGTACGCCAACATTCGTCCGGTGCAAACGTTCGCTTGCCTGCTCCACAAGTCGCCTTTGAAGGACGAATTGGTGCGCGGTGCCGATTTCGTATGTATCCGCGAATTGACCGGAGGTATGTATTTCGGCGAAAAGCATGAGGGTGATGATTATGCTTATGACACTGACAAATATACCCGTCCTGAGATTGAGCGCATTCTTAAGGTTGCATACGAATATGCTGCCCGTCGCCGCAAACATCTCACGGTTGTTGACAAGGCCAATGTGCTTGCTTCGTCGCGTTTGTGGCGTAAGGTGGCTCAGGAAATGGCTGCGCAACACCCTGATATCACTACCGATTTTATGTATGTTGACAACGCATCAATGCGTATGATTCAAGAACCGACGTTCTTTGATGTAATGGTTACCGAGAACACATTTGGTGACATCCTTACCGATGAAGGTTCTTGCATAAGTGGCTCAATGGGCTTGCTACCTTCTGCATCGGTGGGCGACGGAACTCCTGTGTTTGAACCGATTCACGGCAGTTGGCCGCAGGCTAAGGGAAAGAATATTGCCAATCCTTTGGCTCAGGTGTTGTCGGCGGCAATGCTTTTCGAATATTTCGGTCTTGCCGAAGAGGGAAAACTTATCCGTCAGGCTGTAGACGCATCTCTTGATGCCAATGTGCGCACTCCAGAAATTCAGGTTGAAGGCGGAGAGAAATATGGTACCAAGGAAATAGGCGAATGGCTTGTTTCGTATATCGAAAAAGCATAATTCGGGTAACAGAAAAGGTAAAATTACATACCATTTCAATATAAAAACGGGGCATATTTGGTGCCCCGTTTTTTTGTGCCGAGACCCGAAAAACGATGTCAGACATAATTTAAATTCCGCCGCATCTAATTTAAATTAGATGCGGCGGAGTTTTTGCGAGATGCC
>CAVFYC010000004.1:0-55318 GCA_963626585.1 Christensenellaceae bacterium Phil1
GGGCCATGAAATTTAAATTAGATGCGGCGGAATTTAAATTACATCAGACCTCGTGAAAACGATATTTGGCCTATTTTTAACTATCAAGAAATCAAATTGTTGTATTTCTCTTTTTGGAGGCATAAAAACAAGAAAACGCCATGACAGATGCCATGGCGTTTCTTTGGGTATAAGTCAAGTTTTTAAATATCTTCCTTGCCGTATTCGCTCCAACTCTTAATGGGCAAATCTTCTTCCTTGATAGCGCAAAATGCGTTGATGAAAGCAGAAGCCAGACGGGTGTTGGTTATCAAAGGTACGTTCAAATCGATAGATGCACGGCGTATTTTGTATCCGTTGTCAAGCTCCGTTGCCGTGAGGTCCTTTGGAATGTTTACAACCAAGTCGAACTTATGTTCGTGGAGCATTTCGAGTGCCTGCGGTTGCCCGTCTTCGCTCGGCCAATAAACGAGATTGTTTTTAATTCCATTCTCTTCGAGATAACGAGATGTGCCGCCGGTGGCATACAAAGTATATCCGTGTTTCTCGAGCTCGCGGCAAGCGTCGAGCATCTCGGCTTTTTGTTTTGACGAGCCGGTGGAAAGAAGAATATTCTGCTTGGGAATGCGATGGCCAACCGAGAGCATACTGAGAAGCAAAGCCGAATAAGCATCGTCGCCAAGGCAACCAACTTCGCCGGTTGAGGACATGTCGACGCCAAGCACGGGGTCGGCCTTCTGCAAACGGTTGAAGGAGAACTGACTTGCCTTGATTCCTACGTAGTCGAGGTCGAACAAACTCTTTGTGGGCTTCTCAACAGGAATGCCAAGCATTATCTTTGTGGCAAGCTCAATGAAATTCAACTTCAAAACCTTGCTGACAAACGGGAATGAGCGCGAAGAACGCAGATTACACTCAATAACGAGAATTTTGTTGTCGCAAGCCATATATTGTATGTTGAACGGGCCGTTGATGTGCAATGCAGCGGCAATTTCGCGGCTTATGCGCTTGATTCTTCTTACCGTTTCTACATACAACTTCTGAGGCGGGAATTCGAGCGTCGCATCTCCCGAGTGCACTCCGGCAAACTCGATGTGCTCCGAGATAGCATAAGCCATCACCTCGCCCTTGCTTGCAACCGCATCGAAGTCTATTTCTTTTGCGTGCTGTATGAATTTGCTCACAACCACAGGGTGGTCCTCGCTAACGTTGGCCGCGAGTTTCAAGAAGCGCGAAAGTTCGTCCTCGTTGGAACATACATTCATCGCCGCACCCGAAAGCACATACGACGGGCGTACAAGAACGGGGAATCCCACACGGTCGATAAATTTGTGGATATCGTCCATGTTGGTCAACGCACTCCATTCCGGCTGATCCACTCCCATTCTGTTTAGCATCGCAGAGAATTTCTCACGGTCTTCGGCATTGTCGATATCCTTTGCCGTGGTGCCGAGAATAGGTACGCGCTGCTCGTCAAGACGCATGGCAAGATTGTTCGGAATTTGGCCGCCGGTTGAAACAATTACACCATGCGGGCATTCCAAGTCCACAATATCCATCACACGTTCGAATGTCAACTCGTCAAAATAGAGACGGTCGCACATATCATAGTCGGTGGATACAGTTTCGGGGTTGTAGTTTATCATTACGCTCACATAGCCTGCACGACGAATGGTTTGCAGAGCCTGAACACCGCACCAGTCGAATTCTACCGAGCTGCCGATGCGATAAGCACCCGAGCCGAGAACCACAATTGAGCGATGGTCGCGCTCATATTCGATATCGTCTTTGCAACCATTGTAGGTGAGATACAAATAGTTGGTCTGTGCCGGATATTCTGCGGCAAGAGTATCAATTTGCTTTACATGGGGAACAATGCCGGCCTGCTTGCGACGCGCGCGAACCACCAAAATCGCCTCGGCCATCTTCATCTCTTTTCCAAGACCTATTGCACGGGCAATTTGGAAGTCGGAAAAACCTTGCAACTTTGCCCTGCGCAACAATTCATTGTCGAGGACATTGATGTTGGGGCACTTTTTCAGTTCTTCGTTGGTCTTGTAAATATTGTAGAGCTTTTGCAGGAACCATTTGTCAATCTTCGTAAGCGCGTGAACCTTGTCAATTGAATAACCCTCGGCAAATGCTTCGTAGATAACAAAGATACGCTTGTCGGTAGGAGCTTTCAAAGCCGCTTCCACGTCTTTGATTTCCAAATCCTTGTTGTCCACAAATCCGTGCATGCCTTGTCCGATCATTCTGAGGCCTTTTTGTATCACCTCTTCGAAAGTTCGGCCGATTGCCATCACTTCTCCTACGGATTTCATGCTCGAACCAAGTTCGCGGTCTACGCCGCGGAATTTGCTCAAGTCCCAACGCGGAATTTTGCAAACCACGTAGTCAAGAGCAGGCTCAAAGAAAGCGCTCGTGGTCTTGGTTACAGAATTTTTCAACTCAAACAAGCCGTATCCAAGTCCCAATTTCGCAGCAACAAAAGCAAGAGGATAACCTGTGGCCTTTGACGCAAGCGCCGAGGAACGACTCAAGCGGGCATTTACCTCAATTACGCGGTAATCGTCAGAGTTGGGATCGAACGCGTATTGTACGTTGCATTCTCCCACAATACCGATATGGCGTATAATTTTTATGCTGAGCGCACGAAGTTTATGGTAATCGTGGTTGGTAAGTGTCTGCGAAGGAGCCACAACGATGCTCTCGCCCGTATGAATTCCAAGCGGGTCGAAATTTTCCATGTTGCAGACCGTAATGCAGTTGTCATATTTGTCGCGCACCACTTCGTATTCTATCTCTTTCCACCCGCGAAGACTCTTTTCTACGAGAACCTGCGGCGAAAAAGAGAAAGCTTTCTCGGCAAGTTTGTTGAGTTCCTCTTCATTGTCGCAGAAACCAGAACCCAAACCGCCAAGAGCATAAGCCGCACGAATAATGATGGGATAGCCGAGCTCTTTGGCCGCCTTACGTGCCTGCTCGATTGTTTCACATGCTTCGCTCTTGATAGTTTTTATGTCTATCTCGTTTAGTTTCTCAACGAACAATTCGCGGTCTTCTGTATCAATAATTGCTTGAACAGGAGTACCGAGCACGCGAACGTTGTATTTTTCGAGCACACCGCTTTTGTAGAGAGCCACACCGCAATTCAATGCAGTTTGCCCGCCAAAGGCAAGCATAATTCCTTGGGGACGTTCTTTCTCGATGACTTTTTCTACAAAGAACGGCGTAACTGGCAAGAAATAGATCTGGTCTGCCACACCTTCGCTCGTCTGAACCGTAGCAATGTTAGGATTTATGAGCACTGTTTTAATACCCTCTTCGCGCAAGGCTTTCAATGCTTGCGAACCGGAATAATCAAACTCTCCAGCTTCTCCTATCTTCAAAGCTCCAGAGCCCAACAACAAAACTTTCTTTATATCTGCGTCCTTCATGCTATAATGTTCATTTAAAGAGTTTCAAGTATTCGTCAAATAAAAATTCCGTGTCGAGCGGACCGCTGCATGCTTCCGGGTGAAATTGTGCACTAAACCATGGACGGCTTTTGTGGCGAATACCCTCGTTAGAGCCATCGTTCATATTCACGAACAGTTCTTCCCAATCTGAAGAAAGAGTGGAAGCATCAACTGCGTAACCATGATTTTGGGTTGTGATGAAACAGCGATTAGTCCCCACTTCTCTCACGGGTTGATTGTGGCTGCGGTGTCCGTATTTCAACTTATAGATTTTTGCACCTGCGGCCTTTGAAAGCAATTGGTTTCCCATGCAAATACCCATGCAGGGACGTACTTTTTCGGACTCGAGAAAACGTTTGATATTCTCAACAGTTTTAGAACAAGTGTCGGGGTCGCCCGGACCATTAGCCAAGAATAAACCATCAAATTCGAGCTCGTTGAAATCATAATCCCAAGGCACACGAATAACCTCAACACCGCGATTGATGAGGCAGCGTATTATATTGTTTTTTACGCCACAATCAACGAGCACAACTTTCTTATTATTTTCGCAGGAATTATATCGGATTATTTCTTGGCAAGAAACCTTGCTGACAAAATTTACTCCGTTATAATTAGCCGTAGGAATATTCTCGGGCTCGTCATCAAAAACAATCTTGCCCATCATAACTCCATGCTCGCGCAGTGTTTTTGTAAGTGCGCGGGTGTCAATTCCTGTTATACCAGGAATATTCTCACGCTTAAGCCATGAAGCAAGACTTTCCGCCGCGCTCCAATGGCTGTATTCTTCGCTGTATTCACTTACAATAAGTGCCGACACATATATTTTGTCGCTCTCCATATAAGTGGCAATGCCATTTGACTCCACACTAAAGGGAGGCACACCATAGTTGCCAATTAATGGATATGTGAGCGTTAACAATTGACCGGCATACGAAGGATCAGTCAAACTCTCCGGATAACCGGACATTGCCGTATTGAAAACGACTTCACCTGCCACAGGACGTTCCGCACCAAACGAATAGCCGTGGAATTTCGTCCCGTCGTCTAAAAGAAGTGTTACTTTTCTCATCATTTATATGTTTAGAATAGTCCGCTTATGCCGACCTTTATTTTTTCTGCTTAAGATATATATTTTCGAAATAATCCACGAAAGCTTGGTTTACACGTTTCGTTCCACCAGGGGTAGGGTAGTTGCCACTAAAATACCAATCTCCAGGAGAAGTGGGGCAGGCCTTATGAAGTCCGTCAAGCGTTTGGAATACAATGGATACTTCTGCATTCACATCTTTCGCTTTCAGAATTGCAGCCATTTTGTTTGAAATGTCTTTGTCTGTAAAAGGAGCATAAATGTCCTTTACGCAATTTTCCATATCTTCCGCAGGACGTTTCAGTTGTTCCTTACATTTTTTGTAGGTCTCAGAAATAACATAACGTTTACCGGCATCGTCAAGCAAACTCATCGCTGCACGAAAAGCGATGAATTCTTGCAGACTAGGCATGTCTATACCATAATAATCAGGGTAGCGTATTTGAGGTGCTGACGAACAAACCACGATTTTCTTTGGTTCGAGCCTATCGAGTATTCTAATAATACTTTCGCGCAGAGTTGTGCCGCGCACGATACTGTCATCGATAATCACAAGATTATCTATTTTTGGCTGCACGCTTCCGTATGTTATATCGTACACATGGGCAACAAGATCATTGCGGCTATTTCCCTCTGCGATAAACGTACGCATTTTTATATCTTTCCACGCCACTTTTTCCTGCCGCACACGATGATTCAATATTGCCATCAATTCTTCGTGCTTAGGAGTATGGCCGAGCGCTTCTATCGCTTCTATTTTTTTCTTGTTGAGATATTCGTTGAAACTTTCCATCATTCCGTAGAATGCCGACTCTGCTGTGTTTGGAATAAATGAGAAAACCGTGTGGTCGATATCTCCGTCAACAGCATCTAATATCTGGTTCAGCAAGCCTGCGCCAAGAGCTTTACGTTCCTTGTAAATATCGGTGTCGCTTCCCCGGCTGAAATAAATGCGTTCAAAAGAACAGGCGGCAAATTTCTTGGGCTTAAGAATTTGTTCAAAACGAACTTCGCCTTTTTTGTTGACAATTATAGCTTGCCCAGGTTTCAATTCGTTTACTTTGTCAACGCTCAAATTGAATGTGGTCTGAATTACCGGACGTTCTGAAGCAACGACCACTTGGTCTTCGTCTTTATACCAAAAAGCAGGACGGATACCCCAAGGGTCGCGCATCGCGATTGTTTCGCCGCTTCCCGTTATGGCACAAATCACATATCCACCGTCCCATAGTGGAGAAGATTCACGAAAAACTTGGGCGATGTCTATATTATTTTCGATGTATTCGGAAAGTTGTTTGTCATCGTAACCTTTGGCTTGCCCTTCCTTATAAATACGGTCGTTTTCCCTGTCGAGCCTGTGCCCGAGTTGTTCGAGCATCAAGTAAGTATCTGCATTGTAGCGTGGGTGCTGTCCTTGTGCTGTGAGATGTTCAAAGACTTCCTCTACATTTGTAATGTTGAAATTCCCACAAATACAAAGGTTTCTCGCAGGCCAACTGTGCCGGCGCAAGAATGGGTGTATATAAGCCAGACCTGCGCGTCCTGTTGTGGAATACCGCAGATGCCCCATGTATATTTCGCCGGCATAGGGCAAATGTTTTTCTGCAAATACCGCATCTGTTTCCTGCTCGGCCGACACTCCGTTGAGTTTTTTAGCCACGTTGCCAAAAATTTCCTGTATAGCGGTGTTTCCCATCGCCCTTTCGCGATAGATATATTCTTCTCCGGCAGGCGCATGCATCTTGATGCACGCCAATCCTGCGCCTTCTTGCCCGCGATTATGCTGTTTCTCCATCATAAGATAGAGCTTGTTCAGCCCATAACGCCAAGTTCCGTAGTTTTCCTGATAATAAGTCAGCGGTTTAAGCAGACGCACAAGCGCCACACCGCATTCATGTTTTAGTGGCTCCATAATTTCAACTTAGTCATGCGCACACAATACACACGTTTTTGTAATTTGAAAAAACGCCCGGATTCCCGGGCTTTCGTATTTCTTTGCAAAGGTACTTAAAAATAGTGTTGCAAAGACTTGCATTGGGGCATAAAAAAAGCAAGAACACGTTTTTGAAATCAACGCTGTTTCTTGCCTCATTTATACTGCTTATCTATCAGATTTATCTGAATTACGATTATTTCTTAAGATGTTCTTTTACCTGTTCATTAGGAATCATCTGCTCATCAAAAATATAAGCACCAGTCTTGGGACTCTTCACCATTTTTATAACCTTGGAATAAGAGCGACCGTCTTTCTTGCCCTCGTGAAGGGTTGCAACTACTTTCTTTGCCATGTTGTAATGTTATTTTTACTTGATTTCCTTATGAATTGTCATACGTTTCAGAATGGGGTTGTATTTCTTCAACTCCATGCGGTCGGGTGTGTTCTTGCGGTTTTTCGTTGTTACGTAACGAGAAGTTCCGGGCAGCCCGCTGTTCTTCATTTCGGTGCATTCAAGAATTACCTGCACTCTATTGCCTTTAGCTTTCTTGCCAGCCATGTTTATTCCCTTTCTATATTTATTAAGCTATAACCTTGATATCTTTGATGTCGCAGTAACCCTTTTCGAGTGCGCTGCGAAGAGCGGCATCAAGACCTACCTTATTTATTAAACGCAAACCTGCAGCTGAGATAGTGAGACTAATCCAGCATTCCTCTTCGGGATAATAGAATTTCTTGGTAAAGAGATTCGCATCAAACGTGCGCTTTGTGCGCAGTTTCGAATGCGCTACGTTATTGCCACGCATCGCGCGCTTTCCTGTGATTTGACAAATCTTAGACATTGCTATTTCGTTATTTTTATTTCCTGTGAATCTGCCGCTTTGTTTCTTCTACGGCGTTCTTTCGAGGCGCAAAGTTACGAATAATAAATTGAACTGCAAAAACCCAGCGCAAAATTTTCCGCACAAAAACCGCATTTTTAGGATTTTCGGAGCGGCAAACGTTTTATTTCGCGCCTTTTTCGCGGTTGTGTTTGCGGCAAAGCATCTGACAATTTTCCAAAACGGTCCGTCCTCCTTTGCTCCAAGGTGTGATATGATCGGCTTCCATGTCCTTAAAGTCGAACACCTTTTGGCATACGGCGCATTTGTGTTGCTGTTTTTCATAGACGGTCTTTTTTATATTGTCGCTGAATGCGCGCAGGTTTAGGAATTTCTCCTCGCGAGTCAAAACATAGGGTATTATTCCTTTTTTGTTTTGTACTTCTTCGTCGATCAGCAGCGCATGTATTTCTTTGTCCATGTCATCTCGGTCGAGTTTCTTGTCGTGGAATTCGTGGTAGAGCTCGCCCCAGGCAATACCTTTTACTATTCCTTTGTATTTCCTGACGTCGAACCACGAATTTGCCCAGTTCACAACCGTCTGATAGTAGTTCCACAGAGGCACGGCATCGTTGTCGTGCTGATGTTCGGCCATATAGCGGCATATTTCATTGTCGCCGTCTTTTTCGTATTGGGCGAGGCAAATCCACTTTATGGCGGTTTCAAGATATTCCTGCTTTATGGGCGAACCATTTACCAGATTGTTGCCTATTTGATAGGCCACGCAATTTGTTTTTGAGAAATAGCGTTTTGCATCGCTCACAAAAGTGCCCGCGTAAACGGCGTTGCGAAGCTCTTGTTTTGTTAGCGGTTCTCCGGCAATGTTTACTGTTTCAAACCAGTCTAATTTCTCGCTGTCGGTACCGGAGCAAAAATAAACCATTAGCTTATAGTCGAGGAATTTTTGCCGTTCGTCGTTTGAAAGGTTGTTGAAAAAACGGTTCTCAAACGAGAAATCGCCGTTCACGTATTGGCATATAGATATTGTGCGCTGCTGTCCGTCGAGCACTTCATAGGGAACGGGATTGTCGGCATCGCGTTTTGCCCAATACATCACGTTTAGCGGGAAATTGTTTCTCACTGTGCGTATCACGGCGTTGCGTTTCTTTTCGTTGTAAACGAATTCGCGTTGATATTGTGGGCGTATGTCGAGTTTTCCGCCGTAGCCGCGCACTCCTTGTTCGTCGTTGTCTTCGTAGTTTTCCGTTAATTCGCGAATTGTAATCTGATGCAGTTTAATGTCCATGATATTTTGTTTTTAGTGATTTGCGATGGTTCTTATATTGTTACGGCGGATTAGAATTCGCGCATAGGGTTTCTTCGGAATTCCGTCTTGCATATAATAAAGTTGTCCGTCTCTAAGACTTTTGTTTAACGCTTTCAGTTTTCTGTCGAAAGGTTTTAATCCAAGTTCTTTGCCAGAATCGCCTTCTGCAATACCAACGATATCAAATTGCTCTGGGCAATATTTGTCAAGAAACGAAATCGGCACGCCCATTACTCCATCGTAATCACAAGGAATTTCGTCTGTTCTACTTACGTGTATCGCATCGTAATTATCATATCGGGGATATTCTTCGGGCGAGTAGTTCTTATATAATATGAGTGCTTCATGGCGTTTCGGAATCTCCAGATTGGTAAACCAAACTGATTGCGAGCGGCGTTTTAATACGCCGTCAACTATTCTGTAAGCACTGCCTTTTTTGCGGTCGCGCATAACGGATTCTACATCTTCTTCGGGAGCGTCAAACAATAAGTCCTTGCTCATCGAAGTTGCGCCAATCCACATTTTATTGTCCTTTATTAAAGGAAATACTTGCTTGTAGGTTATCGCATTTTTGTTTCCGATGATTATAAATTTCTTGTTGTATTTCATTAGTAGCTCCAAATAATCCCGAAATATTGAGAACGGCGGATTTGTAACCACAATGTCGGCTTCTTTCAGGAATTCCACGCATTCGGGCGAGCTGAAATCGCCGTTGCCTTTGAGAGTTTTCACTACATTTTTGTCTTGCGACAAAAGCAGTTTGACATCGTCGAGGTCTATGCGCCCATCGCCGTTGTAGTCTTTCATCTCGGTAATTTCGACCTTGTAGGCAGTTCGCGGTGATACGTTCAGTTCTTCAAATCCAAGTTCGTTGCCCGATATGGGCGAGCCGTTGTAGCAAGTGGATATGAGCTTTTTCAAACCAAAATCGTTGAATTTCGACGCGAAATACTTGAAAAAGTTGCTTTCATAGGGATCGTCGCAATTGCACAGAATGGTTTTGCCCGCGAAATGTTTGCTGTAATGTTTCAATTCGTTTTCGATGTCGGACATTTGGGTGTAAAACTCGTCTTGTTTGGTCTGCTTTGCCACATTAAGGTTTTTGTTTGCCATAAATGATTGATAGTTTTAACGAGCACCGACTATCAATCACGCCAAGACACAATAAAAGCGTGATGCTCTTATTGCGTTTAGCTTAGGGGCAGCGTAGGATGGAAACCCCTTCCTCTCAAAATAAGTGCACCACGCCATGCGACGTGAGCATTGCTTAATACGAGAGGAAAGGTGTAACCGCTACGGATCACCTTTCACATATTATTTCTGTGTTGTTATTTCCAAATAGTTTCCTACGCTTTTGGCTAAACGCGAAATAATAGCGAATGCTTTTTAGTTTTTACCGATAAGACTGCGGGGCTTGCAGGCCGAAAGGCATGCGTTGCTCCGCCGTTTGCAAATATAATGATTTCCCAAATACCGCAAATCATTGCGCCGGCAATATGTTTTTTGGGGGCGGGATAAACTGTGGGGAAAACGCCAAGGCATATCGTTTTTCTGATGTCTGATATTTTTAAAATAATGTCAGACATTGTTTGAATAATGTCTGATATCGTTTTTGCAATAAGCCGTGTGGGTTTTTGAGCGTCAAATGTGGGTGTTGCGGGCGGCGGTTTTTGCGAAACAATGCCTAACTTTGCGGGACTAACAACAAATACCATAATTTATGGACGCAATATTATTTTTACAGAAAAGATTTTCGTATGCCGCAATAGCCGGAATTGTCATGGCTTTCGGCGTTTCGTGCAACAGTTCCCAAACGGGGGAGCAACAACTGGCCTCCTGGAGTTCGCTTGATGGCAAGACAGTGGTGCAAAAGCCTGAAATCGCAGTGAATGCAGGCGATACCTTGAAAGCCGAAGGCGATTTCAAGAATTTTGAGCTCAACGGAAAATTTTATTCTTCCCAAGATGCCGAGGCTTCGATGCTTTTTCATTCCGACGGCAAGAGCGGCTATGAAATCCTTTTCCACAACGGGGTAATCGACGGTACCACCAAAACCGGCAGCCTTAGCGCAGTGCGCAATCTTTACCGCTCGTTGGCTGCCGACAGTGCGTGGACGGATTTCCGAATTGCGGTAAGAGGCAAAAACATATCGGTTGCCATAGGCGGCACCGACGTGGTTTGCTACACCGAGCCCGACAAACCTTTCCGTTTGCCGGAATATGCTTCGCGCTTGCTCGGTCATGGCGCGTTTGTGCTGGCGGGAAAGAAAGGCGAAGTGCGCTTCAAGGATTTAACGGTAACCGCTTTGCCCGAAAATGCACGCAACGAAAACGACACGCTCCCGGCTATTGACGAACAGACCGACAGTATAATCCGATTGCAACAGCGCGGATTTCCGGTGATAGACTATCATGTGCATCTCAAAGGCGGACTGACAAAGGAGCAGGCGCATGCAAAATCAATGAACTACGGCATAAACTACGGCATTGCCCCGAATGCGGGCGAGGGCGGCATAGGTCGTATGCTCTCCACCGACGAAGAGGTTTACCAATATTTCGACGAGGTGAAACCATTGCCGTTCCTGTGCGGAGTGCAAGGGGAGGGGCGTCGCTGGTCTACGCAGTTCTCGCCCAAGGCATTGGGAATATTCGATTACCTCTTCACCGACGCAATGACGATAATGGACAAAGGAGAACGCACCCGCATATATCGTCCCGAAGAAGTGCGTCTTGACGGGCGCAGCAAGGAAGAATATATGGATCTTATCGTGAGCCAAATCGAAAAAATACTGTCGTACGAGCCCGCAGATATATATGCCAATCCTACATATCTGCCCGAAATCATGAATGCAGACTATGACAAATATTGGACAGACGAGCGCGTGAACCGCATGCTTGACGTGATGCAGAAATACCACATTGCCCTCGAAATAAATCCGCGTTACAAAATTCCGAGCTTCGACATTATTCGCAAGGCAAAGGCGCGCGGAATGAAGTTTACCTTTGGAACAAACAATGAAAACGCCGATTTCGGGAAATTGGAGTATGCCATTCAAGCCATATACGCTTGCGGATTGACCAAAGACGACATCTGGTTCCCGTCGATGAGTGTGCGTCGCGACCGTGTGCCGGTTGATTACAACGGGTTCAAGAAAGGCGCGGCGCAGAGCGTGAAATGATACAAAAACAAATGTGCGCGGGAGAAATTTTTCGCGTATAATGAGCATGAAGTCCGATATTGTTTAAGCGATATCGGACTTTGTTTTTACGAGATGCCTTGAAATAAAAATTAGGTGGCCCGGAATTTAAATTAGATGCGTTGGAATTTAAATTAGATGCGGCGGAGTTTTTGCCATGTCCAATGTGCCTAAAACCAAATACTTAAAAAGGCGGAAAAAAGTGCCGTTTCTCGAAAAAGGAAAGGCATTGGGTTTTAAAGCAAAAAGTCCCAAACTGCGCAATATGGCTTGGCCGCAGATTGGGACTTGATGTTGTGGGTATAAAGACTATTCTTCGCCGCTTTCAGAGCCGTCGGAATCGTCTCCTTCTTCGATTGTAGGATTTCCATTAAGGAACTCAACCACTTTTTTCTCCACTTCCTGGCGGAATTCAAGGTTGTCTTTCAGCAGACTAATCACGGAATCGCGGCCTTGTCCGATTTTGGTGTCCCCATAACTGAACCACGAACCGCTTTTCTTTATTATGTCGTTGTCGATAGCCACGTCGATCAACTCGCCAACGCGCGAAATTCCTTCGCCGAAGATAATGTCGAATTTGCAAACGCGGAACGGGGGCGCAACCTTGTTCTTCACAATTTTTACGCGCACTTTGTTTCCGTAAACCTTATCTCCAGTTTTCAACGCCTCGGCTTTGCGAATGTCCAAACGCACAGATGCGTAGAATTTCAACGCATTTCCGCCCGTCGTTGTCTCGGGATTTCCATACATTACTCCGATCTTTTCGCGCAGCTGGTTGATGAAAATGCAAGTAGTACGGGTTTTGCTTATCACAGAAGTGAGCTTGCGCAACGCCTGACTCATAAGGCGCGCCTGAAGTCCCACCTTGTTTTCTCCCATAACGCCTTCGATTTCGGCTTTGGGCGTTAGAGCGGCCACGGAGTCGATTACCACGATGTCTACGGCGGCAGATCGTATGAGCTGGTCGGCAATGTCGAGCGCCTGTTCGCCGTTGTCGGGCTGCGAGATGAGCAAGTCGTCAACGTTTACTCCGAGCTTGGCTGCATAGAAACGGTCGAAAGCGTGCTCAGCATCGATAAAAGCCGCAATGCCTCCCGCTTTTTGCGTTTCGGCAATGGCGTGGAGCGCGAGAGTAGTCTTACCCGAACTTTCAGGGCCGAATATCTCCACTATTCTGCCGCGCGGATATCCGCCCACGCCCAATGCAGCGTCGAGCATAATGCTTCCGCTGGGAATTACTTCCACCTTTTCGATGTGTTCGTCGCCGAGGCGCATGATTGTGCCTTTACCAAAGTCTTTTTCAATCTTCGCCATAGCGGCTTGCAGCGCTTTAAGTTTTTCGCTGTTTGCCGAGGGCGTTTCTTCAATATTCTTTTTTGCCATGTTAGTGTAGGCTTTTTGCCGTGTTTGCGTTATTGTTTATAATACAAAGATAGGAATAATTTTCAGAACCGAAAGTAAGCCGTCTTTTTTTATCAAAAACCAAATTGCATTGCGTGCAGGCGCAACGAGATGCGGCGGAGTTACGCGTAATTTCGCTAATTTTGCAACTATAACGGATTAGATTTTTATGGGAACAAGAAAGATTTTGATATCGTTTGCTTTGCCGGAAGAGAAGCCCGATTTCGCGGCGAGCGAAAGCGTGAGAGTGATAACCACAAGGGTGGGAAAGGCAAATGCAGCCTATAAGCTTACGAAAAACATCGCGGATTTCAAGCCCGACATCGTAGTAAATGCCGGCACTTCGGGAACTGTGAAATGGAATGTGGGAGACATTGTGGTTGCAAGGCGTTTCTACGACCGCGACCTGGCTCCTCTGACAATCGAGGGCGTGGTTAGCGAAATCGAAGTGGGAGAGGCGCTGCACATTCCCTCGATAATTGAAAAGCGCGAGGCATTTGGCGATTTCACGGTGAATACCGGCGATGATTTCGTTACCGATTTGTCGAACGTGGTGGGAGACGTGATTGATATGGAGGGCTTTGCGCAGGCTATGGTCTGCAAGGAGGAAAACATTCCCTTTGTCTCGGTGAAATACATCACGGATATTATCGGGCAGAACAGCGTAAAGGTGTGGAATGAGAAACTTGCCGATGCCCGCAACGCACTTGGCGACTATTTCAACAAGTATGTTTTCCCGCTTGTCTTGAGGTCGTAAAAACTACAAAGCATATCGTTTTTCTGATGTCTGACATAATTCAAACAATGTCTGACATTGTTTAAATTATATCGGTTATCGTTTTCGCGATAGCCGATGTCGTTTTTATAGCAAAGGCTTGTGCTTTAAATATCTAAGACATAGAGATATATGTAAGGCCCTGCGTTTTGCCGCGCTCGGAGCTTGGGAGTAGGGCAACGAATGCCGTGCGTCTTGTGTGCCAAAAGCAATGTGCACATTCAAAGTTTGCGGATTTTTGCAGGCCGGGAAACTTTTATACAACGCATATTGACGGAAAAAGGTTGGGTTCTGTCTTTTTTAGTCCGTTTTTCTTTACAAAAAGACTAACTTTGTTGTAATTTACAGTCAAAAGCATGAAAATTTCAATTATAGGCGCAGGAAATATGGGCGTTGCCATTGCCTGCGGATTGGTCGGCGACAAAAATCTGGAGCTGATGGTGTCGAATCCGACAAAGGGAAAACTCGAAGCATTGAAGGAAATTCACCCGCAGATAAATATCACGACAAACAACTGCGACGCAGCGAAATGGGCGGACGTAGTAATTCTTGCCGTCAAGCCGTGGATTTTGCAGACCGTGGTAAAGGAGATAAAAAACTCGCTCTGTCCTGAACGACAACAACTGGTCTCGATTGCCGCAGGTGTGAAAACCGCCGAAATTTTGTCGTGGCTCGGCGGAATTAGTATGCCCGTTTATTATCTTATTCCCAACACAGCCATAAGCATAAGCCGGAGCATGACTTTTGTAGCCCCTTGCAATGCAAACGAAGGGCAGGTGGAGACAATTGTGTCGCTTTTCGGAAAATTGGGAAAGGTGATGCTCGTGGAGGAAAAGGAGATTCCGGCGTGCATGGCGCTTGCGTCGTGCGGCATAGCCTATGCCATGCGTTATGCGAGGGCTAATATGGAGGGTGCAATTGAGCTGGGAATAAAACCGGCAAAGGCGCTCGAAATTATAGAGCAAACAATGATTGGCGCAGCCGAACTGCTCGCAACGACAGGCAATCACCCCGAAGCGGAAATTGACAAAGTTACAACTCCAGGCGGACTTACGATAAAAGGCATCAATACTTTGGAAGAATTTGGTTTCACAACGGCAGTAATAAAAGCCTTGAAAGCATCGGTGTGACAAATGAAGAAAAAAAGAATAGTAGTAAAAGTAGGCACAAACATCATTACGCGCGAAGACGGAAGCCTTGACATTACGCAGATGTCCTCGCTCGCCGACCAGATAGCCGATGTTTACAATTCGGGGTGGGAAGTGATAATGGTTAGCTCGGGTGCCGTGGCGTGCGGAAGGAGCATGGTGCAAAACATAACGGAGGAACTTGACGACCTTGACCAGCGACAACTTTTTTCAGCCGTTGGCCAGGCAAAACTGATTGATTTGTATTACACTTTGTTTCGCGAGCACGGAATTACAGTGGGCCAGGTTTTGACTACAAAGGAAAGCCTTGCCGGGAAAAAGCAGATGGAAACGCAGCATAACTGCATGAACGTGATGATGCGCAACAATATCATTCCGATAATCAACGAAAACGACCCGATATCGCTCACCGAACTGATGTTTACCGACAACGACGAACTTGCAGGGCTTGTGGCGCAAATGATGGGCGCTGACGTTTTGATGCTTCTCACCAACGTTGACGGGATATTCGGCGCAAAACCCGACGGAACGCTCGACAGGGAAAATCTCATACGCGAAGTGCGCCAGGGAGACGATGTGGCGTGTTTTGTGCAGAACAAGAAATCTTCGCGCGGGCGCGGCGGAATGCTTTCAAAGGAGAGCATAGCGATGAAAGCCGCTGCCGCCGGAATAGAGACCTTTATAGCAAACGGCCGCAGGCAGGGAGTGATAAACGGATTGCTTGAAAATTGCGCCGAAACCCCTTCCACTCATTTTATACCCGATACAAAATGATAGAGAAACTTTTGGAAAACACCCGGCAGGCTTCGCAAAAACTCCGCATGCAGTCGCCAAACCGGATTGATAGCGTTTTGCTCGACATTGCAGCGCTTTGCGATGCAAACCATGCGGCACTTCTTGCGGAAAATGCCAAGGATCTTGCGGAAATGGACGCAGATAATCCGCTTTACGACCGTTTGAAACTCACAGAGGAAAGACTTGAGGATATTTCGGCGCAGATTCGCAAACTTGTGGAGCTTCCTTCGCCGTTGAATGTGGTTATCTCGCAGGAAATACGCCCAAATGGTTTGGACGTTTCGAGAGTGAGCGTGCCTTTCGGCGTTATCGGAATAATCTACGAGGCACGTCCGAACGTTACCTTCGATGTTTCGGCAATTTGTCTCAAGTCTGGCAATGCCTGTGTGCTCAAAGGCAGCCGCAATGCCGAAAATTCAAACAAAGCTATCGTGGAAATTGTGCACGAGGCCTTACGCAAAAACAACATTCCGGCAGAGGCGGTAACACTGTTGCCGTCGTCGCACGAAGCAACCGGGGAATTGTTGCGCGCAAATGGCTTGGTGGATTTGATTATCCCGCGTGGCGGACGGAACTTGATTGATTTCGTGAGAAAGAATGCCACTGTAAATGTGATAGAAACGGGCGCCGGCACGTGTCATGTCTATTTTGACAAATACGGCGACCTGAAAAAGGGGGCTGACATCGTGTTTAATGCAAAGACAAGGCGGGTGAGCGTGTGCAATGCCTTGGATTGCCTGATTATAGCCAAAGAACGGTTGGCCGATTTGCCTGCGCTTTGCAAGAATATGGCTTCGAAAAGCGTTGATATCTATGCCGACGAACCCGCTTATGAGGCTTTGGCAGAAGAATATCCGACAGAATTGTTGCATCATGCTGCGCCGGAAAACTATGGCAAGGAATATCTTGACTATGCTATGGCTATAAAAACGGCAGATGGCTTGGACAATGCAATAGAACATATTATGAATTACGGTTCGGGGCATAGCGAAGCAATTGTAACGGAGGACAAGAGTAGGGGAGACTATTTCCTTTCGGCCGTTGACAGTGCTTGTGTTTATTTGAATGCTCCCACTTCGTTTTCTGACGGCGGACAACTGGGACTCGGTGCCGAAATAGGTATCTCAACCCAAAAACTGCATGCACGAGGTCCGATGGGATTGCGCGAACTTACCACTTACAAATGGATAATCAGGGGTAACGGACAGACGCGTCCATAGCCGGAAAAAACTACATGCGTTGTCGCAAAAACTCCGCCGCATCTAATTTTTACGAGATGCGGCGGAGTTTAAATTTGGTGGCCCGGAATTTTTTCGAGATGCCGACAAATTTTTTCAAGAACAAAAAAGGGAAAAATAAAAAGGAGTGTTTCAATTGAAACACCCCTTTCTTTTTTATACTAAACAAATGAATGTCAGTCTTGGAAAGATGCCCCTGCAATGTCAAGAAGCTCTGAAGTAATGGCCTGCTGACGAGTTTTGTTGTAAGTCAACGTTAGCTGGTCGATAAGCTCGTCGGCATTGTCGGTAGCAACTTGCATTGCCACAACTCTTGCCGCATGCTCCGCTGCAAGGCTGTCGAGAATGGCAGTAAACACCTGCAAGTGAAGAGTGGCGGGAATAAGCGAAGCGATAATGCTTGCCGGCGACGGTTCAACGATATAGTCGAGTTGTCTGCCGCCTTTGGTTTCGTTGCTTGAGCCATCTTGGTTGTCGCTTGTCTGCAAATCAACCGGAAGGAAAGTGTTCTGCTTGACTTCTTGCTTGGACGCATTCACAAAATGCTGCGAGATGATTTCCACCTTGTCCAATTCCCCCTCTTTGAAACGCGACATGAATTTCTCTGAAATGGCAGCCGCTTCTTTATAGGAGGGGTGGTCTAAAAGATTTGCATTGTCGGAGTCGAAAGCATATCCCGCTTTTTCCACGACTTTCGCCATCTTTTTGCCCACAGGATAGATCTCAACGCCAATTCCTTGGCTTTCGTAATCTTTTGCAACCTTCAGAAGTTCCTTTATCACATTGGCATTGAACGCTCCGCAAAGGCTGGAATTGGAAGAAACGGCAATAATCGCAACTTTCTTGATATCCCGTTTTTCGGAATACGCTGTCTCCAATTCTCCCTCGGTTGCAGAAAGAAAACGCTCCATTATCGATGCAAGGCGGCTCTCGTAAGGACGCATGCTCTCAATCGCCTTTTGCGCGTGGTGCAACTTCGACGATGCAACCATCTTCATCGCATTGGTGATCTTGCGTGTGCTCTTTACTGAGCCGATTCTTGTTTTTACTTCTTTTAGCGAAGGCATGGCAATTTACTTATATTGTGAACTTAAACCCTTAGCCTCGTCCTCAATAATAGATGTAACTTCTTCGGAAATGTTTCCTGCCAAAATTTTGTCGAGCACATCGGCGCGATGTTTCGTACGTATTATTTGCAGGAAGTTATCTTGGAATTCTGAAATCTTATCAACAGGAACGTCTGCAAGCAAACCGTGAATACCACAATAGAGTATAGCAACCTGTTCTTCGACAGGCATCGGAGTATATTGCTTCTGAATAAGAAGTTCCTTGGTCTTGCGTCCACGGTCAATGGTCATGGCTGTTACCTTGTCCATATCGCTTGAAAATTGCGAGAACGCTTCGAGCTCACGATACTGTGCCTGGTCGATTTTCAACGTACCTGCAACTTTCTTCATCGCCTTGATTTGCGCCGAGCCGCCTACACGCGATACCGAGATACCTACATCGATTGCCGGGCGGAAACCTTCGTTGAACAAATTGGACACAAGGTAAATCTGTCCGTCGGTAATGGAAATTACGTTGGTAGGAATGTATGCTGAAACGTCGCCTGCTTGTGTCTCGATGATAGGAAGGGCTGTGAGCGAACCGCCGCCTACAACTTTTCCTTTGAGAGATTCGGGCAAATCGTTCATCTGTTCTGCCACTTTGGTCTCGGCGTTGATTTTTGCAGCGCGCTCCAAAAGACGTGAGTGGAGGTAGAACACATCGCCCGGGTAAGCTTCACGTCCGGAAGGGCGGCGAAGAATAAGGGAAATCTCACGATATGCAACAGCTTGCTTGGAAAGGTCATCGTAAACAACCAAAGCATGCATGCCGCGGTCTCTGAAATATTCTCCAATAGCTGCACCAGCAAATGGAGCGTAGTATTGAAGTGCTGCCGAGTCAGCCGCCGTTGCTGCAACAACGACAGTGTAAGGCATAGCCCCGTGTTCTTTTAAAACTTGTACAGTATTGGCCACCGTAGATGCCTTCTGGCCTATCGCAACATAGATACAGTAAACAGGATCTCCGTTCTCGTAGTTGCGCTTCTGGTTTATGATCGTGTCGATGGCAATGGCCGTTTTTCCGGTTTGGCGGTCGCCAATAATCAACTCGCGCTGTCCTCTACCGATAGGAATCATAGAGTCGATAGCCTTCAAGCCCGTTTGCAGAGCCTGGTTCACAGGCTGGCGGAAGATTACACCCGGAGCTTTGCGGTCGAGAGGCATTCTTAACTTCTCGCCGTCAATAGGCGCTCCGCCGTCAATAGGATTGCCAAGAGGAGTGATAACTCTTCCGAGCATGTGGTCGTTGACATCAATAGACGCAAGCCTATTTGTGCGCTTTACTGTCTGTCCTTCTTTAATTCCCTCGCTCGAACCAAGAATTACGGCACCAACATTGTCTTCCTCAAGGTTCATGACAATACCCATAGTCCCGTCTTCAAATTCAAGCAATTCGTTGGCCGTAGCGTTGAGAAGTCCGTAGATTCGCGCCACACCGTCTCCAACGGTTAGCACCGTGCCAACCTCTTCAAGTTTTAGGCTCGTGTCTAATGATTTGAGTTGGTCTAGCAATACGCTCGACACTTCTGCTGGATTAATATTCTTAGGCATAAATGATTTTCTGTAATTGTTATTTGCGGTTATGAATTGCCGGCAGCCCGCATTAGGCTCTTGCGAATGTTCTTGATTTGGCTGCTAATGGAAGCGTCTATTCGATACGTGCCATATTCCAAAACAAATCCGCCGCCAATAGTCGGGTCTTTCTCTACATTCAGCACAACCTGGCTGTTTGTATTTTTCTCGACAATCTTCCGCATTTTGTCAACAAAATTCTCGCTAACTTCCGAGGATACAATGAGCCGGCTCGACGTAATGTTTTTGTGTTTTAGGTAGAGATCTACATACGAATTAGCTATAAATTGCAGCATCGTAGTACGCCTTTTCTCGACAACCAAATTAAGAAAACTTTTAGTGGCTTTGCTTGGATCGTTCCCAACAGCCTTTTGAAGTAAATCTAATTTGCCCTCTGAAGAAATGGCAGGATTCTCTATCATTTGGCGAAGTTGGGGCGCGTTTAGGTAAACCTTCGACAGAAGATCCATTTCTTCGTAGACAAGATCTTCCTCGTGAAGTTCTATCGCGTATTTTAACAACGCCTTAGCATATCTGACGGAAACCGTTCCTATATCCATTTTTCTCGTTATTTGTCGAATTTCATCTCGTTAAGCAGACTATCTATATAGTCGAGTTGCTTGTCTTGATTTTCTAAGTCCTTGCGCAAAACTTTTTCTGCGACGTTTGTTGAAAGGCTCACAACTTGGCTACGAATGTCGCGTAAAGCAATTTCTTTCTCGGCAATTATTTGCTCTTTGGCAGCGTCAATCATTTTTTGACCCTCAATGCCGGCCTTGTCGCGAGCTTCTTTAATTATTGTTTGGCTTGTTGCCATCGCTTCCTTTAGAATTCTTGCTTGTTCGTCGCGTGCGTCGTGTAAGATTTTCTCGCTTTCGCTTTTTATGTTGGCGAGTTTTTCATTTGCTTCGCGTGCTTTCTGCAAGGATTCGTCTATGTATTTTTTCCGGTCTTCAACCATTTTTGTTATGACGGGGAAGCCAAACTTTGCCAAGATGATGAACATTACGACGAATGCTATCACCATCCAAAACAGAAGGCCGGAATCTGGTGTTAATAAAGCTGGCATTATTTTAGTCTGAAATTATTGGAACAATCCCAAAAGACAAACAATCACAGCGAACAAGGCAACACCTTCCACAAGAGCGGCGATGATAATCATGTTCAAGCGGATATTGTTGGTCTCTTCTGGCTGACGTGCTATAGCAGACATTGCATCGCCTCCGATACGACCGATGCCGATACCTGCACCAATTGCTGCCAAACCTGCGCCTAAAGCTGCACCCATTTTACCGAGGGCTGCTACTGCTTCTAATAGAATTAATAGTGAAGTCATGATTCTTGATTTTTATTTTGTTATTGTTATTTCTTATTTCTTTTCTGGTTCAAGGTGTGCCAATCCAATGAAAACTGCGCTGAGCATGGTGAACACATATGCCTGGATAAATGCTACCAGCAACTCTAGGAAGTCCATGAAAATTGTCATTGCTACGCTTACAACGGTTAGAGATGTTCCTGCAACGATTCCCATTTGGAATGTGATGAAAATGATGCAAACCAAAGAGATTATGATTGCGTGTCCAGCGAGAATGTTGGCAAATAGACGCACCATCAATGCGAATGGCTTGGTGAATACGCCGAAGAATTCTATTACCGGCATCATTGGTACAGGGAATTTCAACCACGTTGGAACTTCCGGCCAAAATATGTCCTTCCAATAATGTTTGTTGCCGAATAGATTTGTTGCTATAAACGTACACAGGGCCAAGAAGAACGTGATGGCGATATTACCAGTTATGTTGGCGCCTGCCGGAAATATAGGAATCATTCCGACGAGATTGCTTGTAAAGATAAAGAAGAACACCGTGAGCAAATAGGGGGCGTATTTGCGGTAATGCTTCTCGCCGATGCTACTTTTTATAACGTCATCGTTTATGCTCATTACAAACATTTCCATAAATCCAACAAATCCTTTGGGAGCGTCATCGCTTGGCTTTCTGTTTTTATACCATCTTGCGCAGCGCAGAACGAGTATTGTAACAAGACAAACCACTATAAGCAATTCGAGAACGTCTTTTGAAATGGAAATATTGATTGGCTTGATTTCATTTCCGGCTTCGTCTTTTTCTACTATCTTGCCTTCGTTTTCCTTTGAGTTGGAAATGTAAAAGCCATTGTAAGTCCCGCCATTCTCGTGGAATTTGGAAGAAAGGAATACGTTCCAGCCCGTTTTCTGACTGTACAAAATCACAGGGAGCGGTACAATTATTTCTTTTTCTCCGACATTTGTGATATGCCATTCGTACGAATCGTCAGTATGACTGAAGATTATATGCTGAATGTCTATCTTCTCTTTCCCCGAATGTTCTGAATTCTGCGCGTAAGTATTGTTCCAGACAGAAACTGTCAGGAGCATAAATAGCAAGGTTAAGACAATGTTTTTATGTTTACGCATTTTGAATTCTGTTTTTTCGTTCTATGGCAAAGAAATATGAGAGTTCCAAAGCCATTGCTATTATATAATATGTAAAAGATGTGATTCCAAGAATAAGGCCGTTGTCTTTGTAGATATAAATCAGCACTCCGAAAAGCATTATGCTTGCGAGAAATCTTACGGTCTTGTCAATCAAGTAGAATGTGGTGATTGTGTTTGATTTTGAAGGCTGGAACATGTCGCGCACATAGAGCGAACAAGTGTTTGCAGCGCAGAAAAATATGCCGAGAACAACGATAGGGACAATCATTGCGTTTTTCTCCCACAGATGCATGGCTATTGCCAAGCATACAGTGATTACTGAAAGTACGCAAGTGCTTCTAAAAGTATATTGTCCTCGTTTTGTCATATTTTATTTCAATTCAACGCAAGCCACAATCTCGTTGTTGGAAACTTCCACGAATCCCCCTTTGATGCCAACGCTTTTTATTTCGTCTGTTTTGTAGGTGATATTTCCTGCTTGCAGACTTGAGATAATTGGAGCGTGCCCATTTCGTATTTCAAAAGGGCAATGACTTCCCGGAACGCTTACGTTTTCTGCGTCTCCGTTGAAAATCACATCTTCGGGTGATATTATTGTAAGTTTCATTTCTTCTTGGATTGTTTATATTATCCTTGTGCTTCCGAAAGGAGTTTCTTGCCTTTTGCGATGGCGTCGTCGATTGTTCCCACGTTCAGGAAAGACTGTTCGGGAAGGTCGTCAACTTCTCCGTCCATGATCATGTTGAAACCGCGTATGCACTCGTCGATGGGCACTTGCACGCCGGGCAAACCGGTGAACTGTGTAGCCACAGAGAATGGCTGGCCGAGGAAACGCTGCACCTTGCGGGCGCGGTTTACAGTCTGCTTGTCTTCATCGGATAGCTCGTCCATACCGAGGATAGCTATGATATCTTGAAGTTCCGCGTATTTCTGGAGGATATGAATAACTCTCTGCGCGCAGTTATAGTGTGCTTCGCCGAGAATCTTGGGATCCATGATGCGCGAAGTTGATGCCAGCGGGTCTACTGCGGGATAAATACCCATTTCGGTGATTTTACGGTTCAACACTGTGGTTGCATCGAGGTGGGTAAAGGTTGTAGCAGGAGCGGGGTCGGTCATGTCATCTGCGGGCACGTATACTGCTTGTACCGAGGTGATAGATCCTTTTTTCGTGGACGTGATTCGTTCTTGCATTGCGCCCATTTCGCTTGCCAAGGTGGGTTGGTAACCTACTGCCGAGGGCATACGTCCGAGCAATGCGGAAACTTCGGAACCGGCCTGGGTGAAACGGAAAATATTGTCGATGAAGAAAAGTATATCGCTCGACTTGCCGTTGTCGCCGCCTTTGTCGCGCATACTTTCGGCTATGGAAAGACCAGAAAGTGCTACGGCGGAACGTGCTCCGGGCGGCTCGTTCATCTGACCATATACGAGGGTTGCCTGGCTTTTTGCTATTTCGTTGTAGTCTACTTTGCTCAAATCCCAATGGCCTTCCTTCATGGATTTCTCGAATTCCTCGCCGTATTTTATAACGCCGGCTTCAATCATTTCGCGAAGCAGGTCGTTGCCTTCACGAGTGCGTTCGCCAACACCTGCAAACACGGAAAATCCGTCGTGTACCTTTGCAATGTTGTTGATAAGCTCCATGATAAGCACGGTCTTGCCTACGCCGGCACCGCCGAAGAGACCGATTTTTCCGCCCTTGAGGTAGGGTTCCAAAAGGTCGATGACTTTAATACCGGTGAACAGCACTTCTTGTGAAGTTTTGAGTTCGTCAAACTTCGGTGCTTCGTGGTGAATGGGGTAGTCGTTGTCGTGGGAGAGTTGTTTCAGTCCGTCGATGCTTTCGCCGATGACATTCATCATTCTTCCCTTGATTTGATCGCCGGTGGGCATGGATATAGATGCTCCGGTGCGCACGGCTTGCAAACCGCGTTTCAATCCGTCGGTATTGTCCATGGCCACGGTTCTCACCGTGTCTTCGCCGATGTGTTGCTGAACTTCTGTGATGAGTTTGCTGCCATCGGGACGCATTATATATAGAGCTTCCTTGATAGCGGGTAGTACCTCTTCAACCTTGCGTCCGGCGGTGTCGAATGTTACGTCGATTACCGGACCGATGATTTGGGATACACGACCTATTTCTTGAGCCATAGTTGTTTTGGTATATCTTTTATTATTTTCGATTGCAAAGATAAAAATTAATCGCGATATTGTGGAACTTAAATAATGTTATGTTGTTCTAAACGGGTTAAAAATCGGGCAAAAACTTCTCTTTTTGTTTGAAAAGGGGCGGTTTGCTATTTTTAATGCACGTTTTTTGCGTTGAAAAATGTCTGATGTTGCAAAAACGGTGTTTCGTCTTGTTCAAACGAGGTTTGGAGGCTTTAAAAACGATGTCGCATCTCGTAAAAACTCCGGGCCACCAAATTTAAATTCCGACGCATCTAATTTAAACGAGATGCCTTGGAATTTTTGCTAAAAACGCATGCTGTGTAAAATATTGTAAGTCAAGGAAAAACTAATTCTTCATCAAGGTGATGTAATATCCCATTTTTACGTAAATCGTACCGTTGGCCGAACGGGAGAATACGTCCTTTTTTGAATTCCCGAATATATCGCTCAATCCGTAGTAGTATCTGCCTTCTACGGTGAAGTGTCCTATTTTTGCGGTGTTGAGTTCCAATCCTATTCCGGCGGCAATTCCGTAGTCGAATTTGTGGTCGATTTTCAAATCATATTGGGCGTACATATTGTTTGGACGGTCGGGATTTCCCTCGGAGTTCAAAGTCCATGTGGAACTCTTCTTCGAAGCATCGCTAAAACAGAAGCCAATTTGCGGACCGGCGAGAATATAGAAAAGGAATCCTTTCTCTTCGCGTCCCCAACCGAGGTTGGCAAACATAGGTAGCTGTATGTAACTAATTTCGCGCTGATAGGTGTCGGGAAGTTTGTCGCCAGCGTAGCTCAAAATGTCTTCTTTCCACCCAAGTTTGGCGTAATTCAATTCTACTTGCAGCGCGCACACCGTATTGAAGTACTTTTCGCACGTATATTTCATTGCCACGCCGCCGGTATAGGATATGAGTTTCCCCTGCTTTATGGTAGGGTCGAAATCAACGGAGTTCATGCTTATTCCGGAGGTTACTCCCACGCGCAGCTCGTTGCGGCGTTCGCCCACTTGGGCTTGTGTTGCGAGGGTGGCGGTTATGGCAAAAAAAAGAAATATCGCGTGGATTTTGTTATTCATAATCGTTGATTACAATTGTGTGGTTTTTTGTGAACTTTACGATGCGCACCGCTTTGTTTACGCTCCCGCCCCAAGTATTGACCCTTTCAAACGCAAATGGCTTTGACAGAGATTTTGTTTTGTCGCCGAAAAGTTTTCCGGCGCAGTCAATTCCAAGATAGAAGGAGCGTTGGGCGTAGGTGGAAGGCGTTTTTCCGAAAGTTTCGATATAGTATCGGCGCGACGTGGAGTAATCTGCGGCGTAAACATTGATGAATTGTGGCGCGCAGATGGTAACTCCCCAGTTGTAGAACGTATTTCGGGTGTTCGTGTCGAAGTCTTTCCACGCTTCGTGCCCGAAGATGGAGAATTCTTTGCCCGTCAAATCGTTCTTGTATTTCTCGAGCATGGCATTCAGTGCCGTGTAGTCGGCTTTGAGGGGCGAGGAAATGAAAATCACATTGGGAATGCCGGCTTTGAAAGCGCTTGCAAAATCAGCTTGCGTCGTTGCCGCGTTGACTCTGGTGTATGTAATGTTGCGCGAGTTGAGTTCGTAGATGATTTTGGTGGATATATCCGCTTGCGAAGCCCCGTCAAACCAAACCACATTCGCATTTCCGTGAAGCGAAGCGAGGAAATATTTTACGCATGCGGCATTTGCGTAAGAATTGGGCATGTTGCACATGGCAACATACGGGTTGTCGTAAACCGCATCAAAGGCTGTGCTGAACGGAAGAAACATCTTGATGTGATGTTCCTTGCAAAACGCTGCAACGATGTTCGATACCGCCTCGCTGCCGCTCGATATTATAACGTCGGCCGAGGATACCTCCGTTTTTGCAAGCACTTTGTTTACGTCGGTAACCGATTGCCCGGCGTTGTGAGCCTCTACCGTGAAATTCTTGCCGGTTTTCCGCATTTCGTTCATGGAGTAGAGCAGTCCGCGATAGAATTCTATAGAGCGGTTGCCGTCTGTGTAGAACGGCATAAGCAATACTATTTTATATGTGTCCTTTCGGGGGAGCAAACTCTCGCTTGCCGTGCTTACGGTATTGGAGACGGAATTGTTAGTCTGCTTGGGTTTTGCAAAAGGAATGCAGACGTATGTTTCTTTAGGCAGCTTCTTGTCAACATCTTTCTTTATGTCGGGATTGGCAGCCGTTAGTTCAGAGATTTCCACCCCATATTTCTTTGCAATGCTTTCAAGCGTTTCGCCTTTGACCGAGATGTGCATTTCCCGGCAGTTTGTCCCTGCAATTCCAGCAGGTTTTGTTGCAACTACAGTGGTATCAACTCGTGTGGCGTCCAGTCTGCTTACCGGAATCTTGATTGTAGTTCCGATTTTGAAGTTCTGTTCGCTAAGTCCAGGGTTTGCCTTTACAATGACGTCCTTGTCTATATTGTATTTGCGCGCTATGGAATAAAGGGTCTCCTTTGGCTGTATGGTATAATAAATGCAGCTGTTTCCTTTGGTGGGGATAAATAATTCCATTCCGGCATTTACCGCATCCTTGATGCCCGGATTTGCTTGCCGTATCTCGTCTAAACTCACTCCGTACATTTTTGAAATTGCGTACAGCGTTTCTCCGGGTTTCACTGTGTGGGTGGATTTTGTGGCTTGTGGGTATGCATTTATGGCAAAAAGAAATATAATCGCCATAAATGCGACAATAATACGTTTTATATGGCTCTTGGACATAATCATTTCTTGTTTTCTGCGTTACAAAAGTACAAAAAAAGCCGAAAGTTTGAGATATAAATCGTAACTTCGCAAGGTTAATAACAGTATTGAACGTCATAATAGCTTTTTTAGGTAATGAAACTTAGAAATTTTCTCGTACTGCTATTTGCAGCCGTATCGACAGTAATTGCGCATGCCGATGATGATTTGCCGAGTGCCTCTCCCGTGATGATAATAGTTGCCAACGACAGCACGCAGACAACCGACAGCTACGAGGGGTCGGCACCTGTTAAAGCTACCTTCAAGGCAAACGCCACGGATTTCGGCGGATACTCCCCTATATACGAGTGGAGATTTTTTGAGAACGAGAATTCCGAAACTCCCTTCCTTGTGAGATATGACGAAAACACGGAATATACTTTTAATGAGAGCGGCTCGTTTTCCGTACAACTCTATATAAGTTTCGTAAACGGCACCGATACCGTGGAATATTCCCAGGAAAGTCCGTTTACAATAAGTATCAGTACGTCGAAACTTGAAATACCGAATGCGTTCTCGCCAAACGGCGACGGACAAAACGATGTGTTCAAGGTGAAAGAAGGACACCAAAGTATTGTTAGCTTTCACGGCTATATTTTCAACCGTTGGGGTAAGAAAATCTACGATTGGACCGATATAAATGGCGGTTGGGACGGTACTATAAACGGCCACGATGCGAAAGACGGCGTTTATTATGTGATTATCAAAGCACGTGGTGCCGACGGACGCAATTACAATCTGAGAAGAGACGTTAACCTTCTGCGCGGATATGAATCATCTGACTCGAACAACAACTAAAAAAATAAATCCCGAAGATTATTCCCAAGACAAGATAATTGTACTCGGCGCAAGGGTAAACAACCTCAAAAACATTGATGTTGTAATTCCAAGAAATAGCCTTACCGTTATTACCGGACTTAGCGGAAGCGGAAAAAGTTCCCTTGCATTTGATACGATATACGCTGAGGGGCAGCGAAGATATATTGAAACTTTCTCGGCATACGCGAGAAATTTCCTGGACCACCTTGAACGGCCCGATATGGACAAGATCGTAGGTCTTAGCCCTGTGATAAGCATAGAACAAAAGACTACCAACCGAAATCCTCGCTCTACCGTAGGCACTACAACCGAAATCTACGATTATCTGCGCCTTTTGATGGCAAGGATAGGCGATGCCTATTCCTATGTTACGGGTGAAAAAATGGTGAGATATTCGAGCGAACAATTGTTGTCTCTTATCCTCAAAGACTATAACGGACATAAAATATATCTTCTCGCGCCGCTCGTCAAAAGTAGGAAGGGACATTATAAAGATTTGTTTGAGACAGAACGCAGACGAGGCTTCCTGAACGTAAGAATTGACGGGACAATACGAGAGATAACGCGCGGATTAAAACTTGACAGGTATAAGAATCACGATATAGAGCTTGTCGTGGATAAATTAATAGTTCACGACAAGGATATTGACCGATTGAAAAAAAGTGTAGGCGTCGCGCTTGATAGGGGAAACGGCCTCGTTATGGTGCAAGACGCTACGGATTCTACAATAAAATACTATTCGCGTAGGCTGATGTGTCCAACTTCGGGGATTTCCTATCGCGACCCCGCGCCGAACAACTTTTCTTTTAATACAACGATTGGCGCGTGTCCGAAATGCAAAGGCATCGGATATATATCTGCCATAGATATAGACAAAGTTATTCCTGACAGAAAAAAAACAATCAAAGATGGTGCGATATTGCCATTGGGAAAAGCGCACAGTTCTTTGATTTTTCTTAAAATCGAAGCTCTTTTGCAGAATTACGGCTGCGATTTGAACACCCCGGTAGAAGATATCCCCGAGGAGGCAATAGATGAAATTCTTAACGGCTCAAACGAACAAGTAAGAATTCCTGCTGCCAAAATCCATACTACTACCGATTTTTATACAGACTTTGAGGGATTGGCGCGCTACATCGAAGCCGTTGCACAAAGAGACGATTCCGCTTCGATGCGCAAGTGGGTTGAACAGTTTGCAACAAAGAAAATTTGTCCTGTCTGCCATGGCGCACGATTGAACAAGGAAGCGTTGCATTATCGCATAAACGAAAAAAATATCTACGAGCTTGCAACGATGGATATCAAAGAACTTGCCGAGTGGATGGCTCATGTAGAGGAAAATCTAACGGAGCGGCAAGTAAAGATAGGCCACGAAATAATAAAGGAGATAAGCAAGCGGTTGAATTTCCTGCTTGACGTGGGACTTGACTACCTTTCGCTTTCGCGCGCATCGGCAACGCTTTCGGGAGGAGAGGGACAGCGTATAAGATTGGCAACCCAAATAGGTTCGGGGCTTGTTAATGTTTTGTACATACTCGATGAACCGAGCATTGGCCTGCACGAACGGGATAATGTAAGGCTTATAAAATCGCTTAAAAAGCTTCGCGATATGGGCAATACGATTATTGTCGTAGAGCACGACAGGAAGATGATGCTTTCTGCCGACTATGTTGTGGATTTAGGCCCCAAGGCAGGGCGACTTGGTGGGGAAGTGGTGTTCCAAGGTACGGTGAAAGAAATGTTGGAAAGCAATACTTTGACGGCCAATTACCTTAACGGAACAACTAAAATAGAAATACCGCCTACAAGACGCCTGCCCCAAAAGGGTAAGACCATTAAAATTTTTGGCGCAACGGGTAATAATCTAAAGGAAACTGATATAGAAATTCCTTTGGGCATGCTCGTTTGTGTAACAGGCGTTTCTGGTAGCGGCAAATCCACTATCATTAACGACACGTTGCTGCCAATTCTTTCGCAAAAGCTCAACGGTTCGCTGCGAGAGCCTTTGCCGTACAAGAAAATTGTTGGCATTGAAAATGTAAACAAGGTTGTAAATGTTGACCAAAGCCCCGTGGGGCGTACGCCCCGTTCCAATCCGGCTACGTACTGCGGAGTTTTTTCGGATATAAGAAATTTGTTTGCCGCAATGCCTGAGGCGAAAATCAGAGGGTACAATGCCGGGAGATTTTCTTTCAATGTGAGCGGCGGAAGGTGCGAGGCGTGCAAAGGCAATGGCTTCAAAACTATAGAGATGAACTTTATGCCGTCGGTATATGTGCCTTGCGAAGAATGTCATGGCAAGCGATATAACCGCGAAACGCTTGAAGTTCGTTTTAGAGGCAAGAGTATTTCGGACGTGCTTGACATGACGATTAACCAAGCCGTAGATTTTTTTGAGAACATACCTTCGATTGTAAACAAGATAAAGACTTTGCAAGAGGTGGGCATGGGATATATAAAACTCGGGCAATCTTCCACCACTTTGTCGGGCGGAGAAAGCCAACGGGTGAAACTTGCGGCGGAATTGTCGAAACGTGATACGGGAAAGACCCTTTATATTCTTGACGAGCCCACAACTGGTTTGCATTTCGAGGATATTCGGGTGTTGATGTCGGTATTGAACAGGCTCGTGGGCAAAGGTAATACGGTTGTTGTCATAGAGCATAATCTCGATGTGATAAAACAGGCGGACTACATCATAGATATGGGGCCCGAAGGTGGAGTGAACGGAGGACGGGTAGTGTCTACGGGAACTCCAGAAGAGATTGTTGCCAAAGGAGTGGGGTATACGGCAAAATATCTTGCCGAGGAATTGGAACGGAAATGATATGAGTAAAAACAAGGACATAAAGAAAACCAACGTGGCGCGTCTTCTCGATCGCGACAAGGTAGATTACGGATTGGTGGAGTATAATGTTGACGAAAGCGACTTAGGTGCGCAGCATGTTGCCGAACAACTTGGCGAAGATGTGAAACAAGTTTTCAAAACCATTGTTTTGCATGGAGACAAGAAGGGACATTTTGTTTGCGTGGTGCCGGGCGATTCCGAAATCGACCTGAAAAAGGCTGCCGCCGTGAGTGGAAACAAAAAATGTGCGCCGCTTCCGCTGAAAGAACTCCTGCCTACCACGGGATATATACGCGGCGGCTGTTCGCCGATAGGCATGAAGAAACTTTTCCCTACATATATAAATGTATCGGCAAAGGATTTCGGCTTTATTTATGTGAGTGCTGGCGTGCGCGGCTTGCAGGTTAGAATTTCGCCTGACGATTTGGCAAAGGAAGTGAACGCGGAATTTGCCGACTTGATAATGGAAAATCAATAACAATCAAAAAATAAAATAGTATGTTTGAAGGACAACCCAAAGGTCTATGGATCTTATCTCTTGCAAATACGGGGGAGCGTTTCGGTTATTACACCATGCTCGCCGTCTTTGCGCTGTTTCTTGGTGAAAACTTTGGTTTCAACGCCGGCACGGCGTCGGAAATCTATACTTGGTTTCTCACCGCAGTTTATTTTCTTCCTCTTTTCGGCGGTATGGCTGCTGACAAATGGGGATACAACAAGATGGTGATAATCGGAATCATTATTATGTTCCTGGGATACTTCTTCCTTTCAATACCGTTGGGCGGAGGAACGGCTGCGGTAATTGCCATGGGTGCGGCGTTGCTGCTCGTGAGTCTTGGAACTGGTTTCTTCAAGGGCAATCTGCAAGTTATGGTGGGCGACCTCTATAATGAGCCCAAATATGCCGGACAACGTGATGCCGGTTTCTCATTGTTTTACATGGCCATCAATATCGGTGCGCTTTTTGCGCCTACGGCTGCAACGCGCATCATGAACTGGGCGCAAATGTCGCTCGGTTTTTCAAAGGCCGACTCATATCATTTTGCTTTCGCCGTAGCTTGTGTTTCGGTGATTGCGAGCATTTTGATTTATTTCCTCGGCAAATCCACCTACAAACAGGTGTTGGTTTCCAAGAAAGCCGATGGCGGAAAGGCTGATGCCAAATCCAACGAAAAAGAAATGAGTCCTGCCGAAACAAAGGAGCGTATCATCTGCCTTATTCTTGTTTTCGCCGTTGTGATATTCTTCTGGATGGCATTCCATCAGAACGGATTGACGCTCACATGGTTTGCCGACGAATTTACAGCGCGTGAAGCTACCGGCGTAACGGGTATGGAATTCAGCGTAATCAATCTTGTTTGGTGCATCTTCATGGTTTTTGGAATTTGCGGCCTTCTTACATCGCGAAAAGCCTCTGCAAAATCCAAGCTCATCAATACGCTTTTGATAATAATCCCCGCAGCCATTTTGGTTTACACTTATATGGAAACCGGCTCTGATGTTGTCAAGATTGATGCTCCTATCTTCCAGCAGTTCAACCCCTGTTTCGTTGTGGCATTGACTCCCGTGAGCATAGCACTCTTTGGTTGGCTTGCTCGAAAGGGCAAAGAACCCAAGGCTCCTGTGAAG
Organism: Christensenellaceae bacterium Phil1; assembly: GCA_963626585.1. Classification (GTDB taxonomy): domain Bacteria; phylum Bacteroidota; class Bacteroidia; order Bacteroidales; family Bacteroidaceae; genus UBA6398. The sequence goes on from CAVFYC010000004.1 coordinate 32,567, forward strand.
ATAGGTTTGGGTATGCTTGTAGCAGCATGCGCCTACCTTTTGATGACGGTTTCGAGCATCGGATTGCCGGCAACCGACCACCCAAATCATGTGGCAGACTTTAACCCCAATCTTCTTGTGAGTACATATCTCATACTCACGTTTGCCGAATTGTTGTTGTCGCCTATCGGAATTTCTTTCGTTACCAAAGTAGCTCCGAGCAAGTACAAGGGAATGATGATGGGCGGTTGGTTCGTGGCCACAGCTATCGGAAACAAACTGGTGTCAATTCCCGGCCACATGTGGGACATGCCGCTGCCTGTGGTATGGGGTACGCTAATGGTGATATGCCTCGTGGCTGCGCTCTTCATATTCTCGATAATAAAGAAACTCAACAAGGTTAGCTGATTTCGCGACCTCGTTGCATTGATACACGAACAAGGCGTGCCGCTAATTCATGCGGTGCGCCTTGCTTTTGTTCGTAATATGTCGGAATGCTTTGTAAAATAACGCTTTAAGTGTGTTGTGAAAAATAGGTCTGATGTCGCAAAAACTCCAAGGCCCGGAATTTAAATTCCGCCGCATCTAATTTAAATTTCATGGCCCGGAGTTTTTACAAGATGCCGACTTGTTTTTTCGCCCTGCGCAGCATGGGCCTTGGCTTGCTGGAAAATGCTTACGTTTCGGCTTGTGGAGACATAATATATAAGGAATGCGAAAAAGAGGCGCGGCATATGGTTTTTCCGAAGTCTGACATTATTCAAACAATGTCAGACATTATTTAAATAATATCAGACATTGTTTTTGCGATATCGGGCATAGCTATTCCGTGATGTTTCGACGAAGAAAAATGAAGGCATACGGAGTGTTCAAAATACAATTATATGTCTTGAAAACGCCGGAAAAGTTGTAGGAAACAGCATGTTTTTATTGCACATTGCTTTATTGCTGCGTGCAATTTTGTATGCGTACATAGCAAAACCGATGTTTTTAATTGTTTTATTTGAAACAAAAAATCTAAGTCGCATTACGTGCTGATAATTAGAAACGTAAAGTTTTTGAAATGCTAAAAAGTGTGAGAAATTAACAAAAAAGATTGTTAAACGAACTGATTTCTGCGGCTTTTTCTTGTGTTAAAGTAACTTTGCGTTCGGAAAAAGCAGAGTATTCTGATGAACAAGATTACAGAAAACGAATTGGCTGAAATAAAGAATTTGCTTGAAGCAAACCATATCGGCAATGCTATCGACAAACTCAACGAGATGATTCGGCTTTTCCCTCAAAACGATGAACTTCTGTATATGCGCGGAAATGCAAAACGCAAAAACGGCGAATGGTCTGAGGCAATAAACGACTATCTTGCAGCCGTAGCCGTAAATCCCGAAAGCCCTGCACAACAGGCTGCGGAAATGCTTGGCGATATATTGGAGTTCAGAAACAAAGACTTGTATAATCAATAGCAGAATGGGCGGAGAATATAAAAATCTGCCCGTTTTTGGTAAACGTAAATTGATATGGGAAAAATGAGAGGCGCAATAGTCGTGAACATAGAGGCTTGCAAAGGTTGCCAGCTGTGTGTAGCGGCGTGCCCTGCCAAGATTTTGGCGCTCGCTCCTGCTAAAGTCAACCACAAAGGCTACCCCTATGTGGAAATGACCGATTGGGAAAAATGCACAGGCTGTGCTTCGTGCGGCACGGTTTGTCCTGATAGTTGTATCACCGTATATCGCAAACGCGAGGAGTAGAGTCGCACAGAAAAATATTATTGGATTATGAATGAATCGAATGTAGTTTTATTGAAAGGCAACGAAGCAATAGCCCACGCCGCCATACGTTGCGGCGCCGACGCATTCTTCGGCTACCCCATCACACCACAGTCGGAAGTTCTCGAAACACTCGCGCTCCTCAAGCCGTGGGAAACAACCGGAATGGTAGTGCTGCAAGCCGAAAGCGAAGTTGCTTCCATAAACATGCTCTATGGAGCAGGCGGCACCGGAAAACGTGCGTTCACTTCCTCGTCAAGTCCCGGCGTGGCTCTGATGCAGGAAGGAATAACCTATATGGCGGGAGCGGAAATTCCCGGATTGATCGTAAATGTTCAGCGCGGCGGCCCCGGACTCGGCACCATACAGCCCAGTCAAAGCGACTACAACCAGGCTACACGCGGCGGAGGAAACGGCGACTACAATGTAATTGTGCTCGCACCCTATTCCGTGCAGGAAATGGCCGATTTTGTTGATCTCGCATTTGAGCTGTCTTTCAAATACCGCAATCCCGCAATGATTCTCTCCGACGGCGTAATCGGCCAAATGATGGAAAGAGTGGTTCTGCCGCCTGTAAAACCGCGCCGCACCGAAGAAGAAATCGCCAAGGAGTGTCCTTGGGCAACCAACGGGCACGGGCTTAAAAACCGCAAGCCGAATATTCTGACTTCCCTCGAACTTGATCCCGCCATAATGGAGCAAAGAAATTTGCATCTGCAGAGAAAATACGAGGAAATCAGACAAAATGAAATACGATTCGAGACAACGCAATGCGAAGATGCCGACTACATTATCGTAGCTTTCGGCTCGGCGGCGCGAATTGCCCAGAAAGCAGTAGACATGGCGCGTGCCGAAGGATTGAAACTCGGTTTGTTCCGTCCCATAACCCTTTGGCCGTTCCCTTACAAGCAGCTTAACGAACTTTCGCACAAGGTAAAAGGAATGCTCGTGGCTGAAATCAATGCGGGACAGATGATATTCGACGTGAAAATGGCTGCCGCCGAAAGCGGAATACCTGTAGAACATTACGGACGCCTTGGCGGTATGATTCCAACGCCCGACGAAATAATTTCCGCGTTGAAAGAAAAGGTGATAAAGAAATAAATTCATGGCAGAAGAGACCAATATTCCACAGTTCCCGCGTCATGAGCGCGACAAAAAGGCAGAAAGCCGCAGCAGGTTTGCTTTGCGACAAATCATGAACCTCCTGTTTATCCTTGGAGTGGTTGTGCTGATAATTACCTACTTTGTCCGCCCGGGAATACAGAGCACGCCAGCGTATATAATCTCTGGAATGTTTGTGGTATTGGTTAAAATTGCCGAGATGATAATACGCTATCTTCCTAAATAGGGCGGAGCGAAAAAATCAAACAGAATTATGACAAGAGAAGAGATAATCCAACCGGAAAATCTTGTTTACGGTAAAAATCCGCTTGTAAACGACACCCCGATGCACTATTGTCCGGGCTGTTCCCACGGAGTTGTTCATAAACTTGTGGCAGAAGTGATAGACGAGATGGGACTTTCCGAAAAGACCATCGGCGTATGCCCGGTAGGGTGTGCGGTGTTTGCCTATCGATATTTGGATATAGACTGGCAGGAAGCCGCCCACGGACGCGCACCTGCCGTGGCAACGGCTTGCAAACGCTTGTGGCCCGACCGACTCGTGTTTACGTATCAGGGAGACGGCGATTTGGCTTGCATAGGTACGGCCGAAACTATCCATGCTCTCAACCGTGGCGAAAAGATTACCATGATTTTCATCAACAATGCCATTTACGGAATGACGGGAGGGCAGATGGCGCCTACCACATTGGTGGGAATGAAAACTTCAACGTGTCCCTACGGCCGCGACGTGAATATCCACGGTTATCCGTTGAACATCACGGAGCTTGCAGTGAAGCTCGACGGAACGGCATTTGTTTCGCGCCAAAGTGTAGAGACTGTGGGAGCGATAAGAAAGGCCAAGAAAGCTATCCGCCATGCTTTTGAAAATTCCATGAAGGGTATCGGTTCGAATCTTGTGGAAATTGTGAGCACGTGCTCCTCGGGGTGGAAAAAGACTCCCGTGGAAGCTAACAAATGGATGGAAGAAAATATGTTCAAGCATTACCAGTTGGGCGATCTAAAAGACGTACAGCCATGACAGAAGAGATTTTGATTTCAGGATTTGGCGGGCAAGGAGTCCTGTCAATGGGTAAGATACTTGCGTATGCAGGAATGATGGAAGGCAAAGAGGTTACGTGGATGCCGGCATACGGTCCGGAACAGCGCGGCGGCACTGCCAACGTAACGGTGATAATTAGCGACGAGAAAATATCGTCTCCCGTGCTCAGCACATACGACACTGCAATTTTGCTTAACCAGCCTTCGCTCGACAAGTTTGAAAGCAAAGTGAAACCGGGGGGTATCATTATTTACGACTCCTTTGGCATAAGCAATCCGCCCACCCGTACCGACATCAAGTCGTACAAGATTAATGCGATGGACGTTGCCGCAGAATTGAAAATGATGAAAACTTTCAACATGATAGTTCTCGGAGCTTATCTAAAGGTTCGCCCCATTTTGAATTCCGACGATATAGTTGCTGCATTGAAGAAATCGCTGCCCGAACGCCATCACAATCTCATACCGATGAATGAGCAGGCGATATTGAAGGGCATGGAGCTCGTGAAATAACTTCTTGGAATTCCAAACAAAGATATTGTCTGTGGGTTAACAGAACAATTTTACAGGAAACCTGTTGGGGTTTGATTAAAATCCGACATCGAAAATACAAGGTTTTATGCCGTTTTTCCGATGTCGGATTTTGTGTTTTACGAGGTCAGACCTAATTTAAATTCCGACGCATCTAATTTAAATTACATGGCCCGGAGTTTTTGCGAGATGCCTTGTTGTAAAAACAAGGTTTTTTGTGGGGTGAAAACCACTTGGCATGACAGGCCATTTTACTTGTCTTGAAGCGAAAATTAGGATATTTGCTTCGCAAAAAATGGCTTTTTGAATAGAAAATGGCGATTTGCGGAGAGATAATCTTTATAATTGTAGAAAAACAAGTACCTTTGTAAAAATACTATGTCTTATTAAGTAAAATGGGAAAGAATAGGATTTACCTCTGTCTGGCTCACATGAGCGGCAACGAGATGAAGTATATAAAGGAAGCGTTCGACACAAATTGGGTTGTGCCTCTTGGTCCTAACGTGAATGCTTTCGAAGATGATTTGAAGCATTTCGTGGGGCAAGACAAAGAGGTGGTGGCTCTCTGTTCCGGCACATCGGCCGTTCATCTCGCGCTTACCGAACTTGGCGTGTCGGCCGGAGATGAAGTGATATGCCAAAGTTTTACGTTTTGCGCAAGCAGCCACCCCGTGAAATACCTCGGCGCAACTCCCGTGTTTGTTGACAGCGAAAAGGAAAGCTGGAACATGGACCCGCAGTTGCTTGAAAAAGCAATTGTAGACCGTATGGAAAAAACGGGAAAGGCTCCCAAGGCAATAATCCTCGTTTACCTTTACGGAATGCCCGCAAAGATTTACGACATAATGGCTATTGCCGAAAAATACAACATACCCGTGGTAGAAGATGCCGCAGAAGGTCTTGGCTCCAAATACAACGGGCAAGTTTGCGGCACGTTTGGACATTACGGAGTGCTGAGTTTCAACGGCAACAAGATGATAACGACGAGCGGAGGCGGGGCCTTGATTTGCCCAAATGCGGAAAAGAAAAACCGTGTAATGTTCTTCGCCACACAAGCACGCGAGGCCTATCCTTATTATCAGCACGAACATATAGGATATAACTACCGGTTGAGCAATGTGTGCGCGGGAATCGGACGCGGACAGATGACAATTCTCGACGAACACATAAAGCATCACCACAATATAGCCGAAATTTATGCCGAAGCCTTTGAAAACGTCGACGGCATCGATTTCCATGGAAATTGGAACGACAAATGCGATTCCAACTTTTGGCTCAGCACCGTTACTCTCTCTCCCGATTTGCATGTGAACGGAGAAGAAAACGCCTACGCCGCAGTTGTGCAAGGCGCTGTGGGAGGAGCGGCAGGCGTTGTGCACCAGGCTTCAAGCGCCCACACATCTTGCGAGCCCAACAACAATGTGGAGGCGATGCGCGTGGCTCTCGATAAAGCCAACATCGAAAGTCGTCCGCTTTGGAAGCCGATGCATTTGCAGCCCGTCTATCAAGATTGTCCCGCATACATAAATGGTGTGTCGGAGTCCTTGTTCAAGGTGGGTTTGTGCCTGCCAAGCGGTCCCTGCGTGAGCGAGGAAGATGCACGATATATCGTAAAGGAAATTCTGCAAAACCGCAAATAATATTTGCAAGCCCTACAAAAACCACCCTATCCAAATAAATCGTATGTACAAGAAACTTTCTAATTGGATCTTCAATAGAGATGTGTTGCCCTACTGGTGTGTTTTGGTCGTTGACTGGATTATTATCGTTTTTGCGGCTATCATTTGTATTTTAATAGACCGTGGCCCAAACATCAACCTTTTGTCTGTGGGCAAGACGCTTTGTCTTTATCTCGTGTTCTATTCTATTGGTTTTCGCGTGATGCATACTTACAAAGGCGTGCTTCGCTATTCTTCCTTTGTCGACCTTTATCGCATCGCCGTGGCCATGTTTATCGGCACAGTTCTCATCGCGTGTATGCGTGTCTTCGCCAAAATCGACACGTGGTTTGCTCCAATTCGAATACGCGAGCTTATCGGCATGCTTGTAATAGGGACGGCGTTGATGTGTGCGCTCCGCGTTTTTGTGAAATACCTTTACGACCGTGTTTTCATGTCTAACGCAGCGAAAAGAGTGTTTATCTACGGAGTGAAACGCGGCGGAATCGGTTTGGCAAAGAACCTCAGCAACGAGGAGCCCAAGAAATATCATCTTTGCGGCTTTATCAGCGACGAGGAAGACATGGTTGGCAAAATTCTGATGGGTGTGAAAGTTTACAGGCGGCAGGACAATTTGATTCATGTCATGAAGCAGATGGAAATCCAGGCTTTGCTTGTGTCGCCGTTGAAGCAAGCGAGTTTTGTGGGCGACATTGGTTTTATCGATGCGCTTATTGATGCGGGCATTGCCATATATACGATAGACCCCGCCGAGAAGTGGGACGGCAAGAGCGATTTGAATGCGAAAAAGTTCCATGAGGTGGAAATCGAAGATCTGCTCCCGCGCGACGAGATACAGGTGGATTTGAAGGCGGTAGGCGACATGCTGAAAAATGAAACCGTTCTAATTACCGGCGCAGCGGGTTCAATTGGCAGTGAAATCGTGAAACAGGTTGCCTTGTTTGCGCCAAAGAATATAATATCTGTTGACGAAGCCGAAACTCCGTCGCATGATGTTCGTCTGATGATGCGCCGAGAATTCCCCGACGTGAGCTGCGAGACGATTGTTACCACAATTTGCCGCAAGGAGCGTATGGAAAATATTTTCAAGACCTACAAACCGGCTTACGTGTTCCATGCTGCGGCGTACAAGCACGTACCAATGATGGAAGACAACCCTTGCGAGGCGGTTGAAAACAACATAGAGGGAACACGAATTGTGGCGGATTTGTCGGTGAAATACGGCGTAAAGAAATTTGTGATGATTTCTACCGACAAGGCAGTAAATCCCACGAATGTGATGGGCTGTTCCAAACGTATTTGCGAGATTTACGTGCAAAGTTTGAACAAGGCAGAAAAAGAGGGAAAGATTGCCGGAACTACGCAGTTTGTTACCACTCGTTTCGGCAACGTTCTCGGCTCAAACGGCTCGGTTATCCCGCTTTTCCGTTCCCAAATCAAGAGCGGCGGTCCCGTTACCGTTACCCACCCGGACATTATCCGCTATTTCATGCTCATTCCCGAAGCGTGCAAGTTGGTTCTCGAAGCCGGCACAATGGGCAAAGGCGGCGAGATATTCGTTTTTGATATGGGCAAACCCGTTAGAATTGCCGACCTTGCGCGCAGAATGATAAGGCTGAGCGGTATGCCGAACATCGAGATAAAGTTTACCGGACTTCGCGACGGGGAAAAACTTTACGAAGAGGTTTTGAATGACAAGGAGACTACTCTTCCCACATTCAATCCCAAGATAAAGATAGCCAAGGTGCGCGAATACGAATACGATGAGGTGAACAAGGATATCGACAACCTTGTAAAGGTGAGCTACGAGTTTGATATAATGAAAGTGGTTGCCGCAATGAAGGCTATCGTGCCCGAATACAAAAGCAAACATTCCGTATACGAAGCATTGGACAAGGATTAAGGTTTTCTCGGCCGTATCCGGGAAAAACTAAATGCGATACAATTAAAAGATAGGTCCTTATGGCATGTTGCCGTAAGGACTTTTTTTGCGCCAAGTCCTAATTTTTATTGCCCTCATTGCAAGGGTTTTAAAACAGCTCGGAAATAGGGAAATACGAGGTCAGACATAATTTAAATTCCGACGCATCTAATTTAAATTACATGGCCCGGAGTTTTTGCGAGATGCGATGTAGTTTTTTCAAAGCAGAATTTTGCGTTTCCAAAATGCATTTACCGGGGTAATAATTAGCATTTTCCCTACGTTTTCAAGGCCCCGAAGCTAATTAATGGGAAGTGCCGTTCCTTTATCTCGGCAAAAATTCATATTTTTACACATTGAATTGGAAGTTTTAATCTTTTGGCGTGCTCTTAATGTTAAATGTCAATATTTTGAATACAAATATGAACATCAGGAAATTCTTGACTGCGCTTACCTTGTGTGTTCTCGTTTTTTGCGGCACAGTTTCGGCGCAAATCCGTCCCTTTCGTTTTGCACAAATCACCGACATTCACCTAAATCCCAACAATCCCAACCCAACGGAATGGCTTCTGCGCTCTGTGGCACAGATTAACGCAACCGACAGCCTTGACTTTGTTTTGGTAACGGGCGACATTGCCGATTATGGCGACCGAAAGACGATAGAAAAGGTGAAGACTTGTCTCGACCTTTTGAAGTATAAATACTATATCATACTCGGCAACCACGAAACAACCTGGAGCGACAGCGGCTGCATGGCTTTCAGCGAAACTTTCGGGAGCGAAAGGTTTGAATTCGTGCACAACGGAATTCTTTTCCTCGGTTTCAATACCGGCCCTTTCATGCGTATGGCATACGGCCACGTAGTGCCGCAAGACATTACCTGGCTTAAACAGCGAATGGACAAATGGGGCAAAGACAAGCCCGTGATTCTTGTAACCCATTACCCGCTCACAAAAGGCGATGTGGACAACTGGTATGACGTAACCGATGCCATTCGCCCTTACAACATACGCCTGATGATTGGCGGGCATTATCATCAAAACCGCAACCTTAGATACGACGGCATTCCGGGAATATTGATGCGCTCCAACCTTGCCGACGAAAACGGCAAGCCTGGCTACGGCATCTACGACGTAACTGCCGACTCCATTAAGGTATTTACCCAAAACATCGGCGCTCCGCGTAAGGAATGGGCGGCGTTTTCGCTGAAAGACAACCTGTTTGACCACAACGGCAAGGCAGAAGAATATCCCGATTATTCGGTGAACAAACAATTCGGCGCAAAAGAAAAATGGTGTGTCAAAGGTGAGGCGGGCGTTTACTCGTCTCCGTTCAAGGAAGGCAAACGTCTTTTTGTTGGCGACGATATGGGAAAACTTAAAGCCTATAACATAAACAACGGCAAGCTACTTTGGCAATTTTCGGCCGGGAAACGAATTGTCGGCGACTGCGCTGCCGCCGACGGGATAGTAGTTTTCGGGAGCGCCGACAGCACTGTTTACGGTCTTAATTCGGCCGACGGAAAAATGATATGGAAGTTGAAAACCCAAGGCCCGGTGCTCGGAGCTGTGAGAATTGACAACGGAGTGGCATACGTGGGCGCAAGCGACCACAAGTTCCGCGCAATCGACATAAAGACGGGCAAACTTGTTTGGGAATACGCAAATGTTACGGGATATATCGTAGCCCGTCCGCTTGTGGTGGCAGGAAAAGTGATTTTCGGCGCATGGGACAACACCCTCTACGCCTTGAATACAAACGACGGCAGCGAAGCGTGGAAATGGAAAGGCGGAAAAGACGGAATGCACTTCTCCCCGGCATCAGTATGGCCCGTATGTTCCGGCGGAAGAGTGTTTATAGCAGCCCCTGACCGGTATCTCACAGCAATAGATCTCAACACCGGAAAAACTATATGGCGTACAAATGCCTCGGTGGTCAGAGAATCGATAGGACTTTCCGCAGATGGAACGATGGTTTACGGGAAGACGATGAACGATAGCGTAGTAAGTTTTTCCACCGTGGGCGACACGCCAAAGGAAATATGGTCGTCAAACGTAGGATTCGGCTACGAACATGCTCCTTCAATGCCTCTCGAAAGCAATGGAACTGTTTTCGGCGGAACGTGTAGCGGACTCGTTTATGCCGTTGACGCAAAGACGGGCGCTTTGAAGTGGAAATACAAAATCGGCAACTCGCTTGTAAATACCGTTCTCCCGCTGAGTGCAAAAGAAGTGGCTGTTACTTCGAGCGACGGCACGGTGGCGGTGATTACTTCCAAATGACAGAACAATGAAATCAGGTAAAATCTTAATTTGTTGCGTATCTCTTTTGTTGTGCGTGCCTTGTGCGGTGGCGCAGAAGATACGTATTAAAACCGGCATCGAGGTTTTGAAGGCCGAAAACTTCAAATGCCTGGAAGGAAAACGCGTGGGGCTTATAACAAATCCCACTGGAGTGGACAATAATCTCAAAAGCGACGTAGATATACTGCACGAAGCAAAAAATGTGAACCTTGTTGCGCTTTTCGGGCCGGAACATGGTGTGCGCGGCAACGCTCATGCCGGCGAAAGCGTGGGGAGCGACAAAGACGAAATCACGGGTCTGCAGGTTTATTCCCTATATGGAAAAACACGAAAAGCCACGCCCGAAATGCTTAAGGATATAGACGTGCTCGTATACGACATTCAGGATATCGGAAGCCGCTCGTTCACTTACATTAGTACGATGGGGCTCGCAATGGAAGCCGCGGCAGAAAACGGAAAAGAGTTTGTGGTGCTCGACCGTCCCAATCCGCTCGGCGGAAATAGGGTAGAGGGCTGTTTGGTAGAGGACGGCTTTTTCTCGTTTGTGAGCCAATACAAAATACCTTATATATATGGTTTGACTTGCGGCGAACTTGCTATGATGCTCAACGGAGAACGTATGCTCAAAGACGGAAAGCAATGCAAACTTACGGTAATAAAGATGCGCGGGTGGAAACGTAAGATGAACTATACCGCCACCGGTTTGCAATGGATACCGTCTTCGCCCCACATTCCGCATGCCGAGACGTCTTATTACTATCCTGCGAGCGGTATTCTCGGAGAATTTAGCTATATGTCCATAGGCGTGGGCTACACCATACCTTTTGAAATGTTTGCCGCGCCTTGGATTGATGCCGCTGCCTTTTCCAAACGTCTCAATGCCTTGAATGTTCCCGGCGTGGTGTTCCGTCCTATTTACGCCATACCGTTTTATGCAGCTTTCAAGGGAGAAAATATCGGCGGCGTGCAGGTTCATATCACCGATTACAGCAAAGCGCCGCTCACCGACCTGCAATTTCTCGTAATGCAAGAGGCTGCGGCGGCTTATCCCGGCAAAGAAGTTTTCAAAGTTGCCGACCCAAAAAGATTTGCAATGTTTGACAACGTGTGTGGAACGTCGAAAATTCGCGAGATGTTCGGGAAACGTTACCGCTGGGACGATGTAAAACAATATTGGTATAAGGATGTGGAAAGTTTCAAGAAACTTTCGAAGAAATATTATCTGTACAAATAAAAAGAGATGAAGACAAAAGGCAACAGCAATAGAATTCTGGCGCTTGACATACTGCGCGGAATAACCATTGCGGGAATGATTCTGGTAAACAATCCGGGCTCGTGGGGACATATATACGCTCCGCTCGACCATGCAGAGTGGCTGGGACTTACGCCAACCGATTTCGTTTTCCCGTTCTTTATGTTCATCATGGGAATAACCACTTACATTTCCCTGCGCAAGTATGATTTTCAGGCTTCAACCTCGGCAGTGAGAAAAATAGTGGTCCGCACGGTTGTAATAATCCTTGTAGGGTCGTTTATAAGCTTTTTCGCGCATTTCTGTTACTATTGGAACAATGCAGATCCGCAACTCGGTTTCGGCGCGCAGTTTATTGATGCCCTCAACGTGCTTCCCACGCTCCGGTTCACCGGTGTGCTTCATCGCCTTGCCGTTTGCTATTGCGTAGTGGCGATTCTCGCGCTTACTGTGAAGCACAAGGCTTTTCCCATGATTATCACAAGTCTGTTTATATCGTATTTCATCGTTTTGCAAGTGGCTAACGGCTATGCTTACGACGAGACAAACATTCTTTCGATATTCGACCGCGCAATAATTCCCGTTGCCCATTTGTATAATGACCACGGCATCGATCCCGAAGGGCTTTTGAGCACAATTCCAAGCATTGCGCATGTGATGATAGGCTTTGTCGTGGGGCGTATGATGTTCGTTGAAAAAAAACAATCGGATATCGAAAAAACAATGTCTGACATAATTCAAACGAAGTCAGACATAATTCAAACAAGGTCTGATATCGTTCAGACGAAATTGGACGTCGTTATAACAAGATTGTTTGTTCTTGGTACGGCGTTGTTAATCAGTGGTTTTTTACTGAGCTACGCTTGCCCTATAAGCAAGAAGATTTGGACACCCACATTCTCCCTTGTAACATGTGGCTTTGCCTCCTTGGTTTTGGCCCTACTCATATATATAATAGACAAGAAAGGAATCCGTGAAGGAAGCGGATTTTTTGCTTCGTTCGGTGCCAATCCGCTTTTTCTCTATATCATGTCCGACGTGTTCGCAATTCTTTTGGGCTGCATCAAGGTTTCGGGCATCAGCATACACGGACATATTTACAATGCCCTCGTGCCGTTGTTCGGAGAAACGGGCGGGTCGTGCGTATATGCCATACTGTTCGTGATATTCAACTTCGCGGTTGTGGCTTATCCGCTCTATAAACGCAAAATCTATATTAAAATATAATTCTTTGAGATGAGTTTTGAAAAGATAACAGAGAAGCCTTCTCTTTACGATAATCTTGAAAAAAAACCGATAGGCGAAATTCTCCGCGATATCAATGCCGAAGACCAGAAAGTGGCTCTCGCAGTTGAGAAAACAATCCCGCAAATCGAGAAACTTGTAGCCGGAATAGTTCCGCGCATGCGAAAAGGCGGCAGAGTGTTTTATATGGGTGCGGGAACGAGCGGACGCCTCGGCGTGTTGGACGCCTCGGAACTTCCGCCCACTTACGGAGTGCCGCCAACGCTTGTGGTAGGTTTGATAGCAGGCGGCGACACTGCGCTGAGAAACGCTGTGGAAAATGCAGAGGACGACGCACAAAAAGGCTGGGAGGAATTGTGCGCTCTTGGCATAAATGAGCACGACACCGTCATAGGAATAGCCGCCTCAGGTACGACGCCGTATGTTGTAGGAGCGGTAACCGACGCACGAAAACACGGAATATTTACAGGAGGTATAACAAGCAATCCCGGTTCGCCGCTTTCCGAAGCCGCCGAAGTGGGTATCGAAATGGTTGTAGGCCCTGAATACGTTACGGGAAGCTCGCGCATGAAATCGGGAACAGGACAAAAAATGATTCTAAACATGATTTCCACTTCGGTAATGATACAACTCGGAAGGGTTCGCGGCAACCGAATGGTAAACATGGAAATCACAAACAAGAAGTTGCAGGACCGCGGCACAAGAATGATTCTAAACGAACTCGGCATCGGTTATGAGCAGGCCAATGCCCTATTGGCTCTTTACGGCTCGGTACAAAAAGCAATCGATGCCTATAAGCAAAACCACACTGTATGAGATTGCGCGTTTTTTTTATGGCAATAGTTTTGGCTTCGAGCGCATTTGCGCAAAGCCTTGAACGGGTCTTGCCCGAAAGTGTAGGCATGAGCGGCGCACGACTTGCGTATGCCGACAGCGCAATCCTGAAATCAATTGACGCAGGAGACATTCCGGGGGCAGTGCTTGCCGTTGTGAAAGACGGGAAAATGGCTTATATCAAAGCTTACGGCTATCGCAGCGTAATTCCGAAGCACGAAAAAATGACGACAAACACCATTTTCGACATGGCATCGTGTAGCAAATCAATGTCAACTGCCGTGTGTGCGATGATATTGCTTGAGCGCGGAATGATAAGGCTTGGCGATGCGGTGGAAACCTATATCCCGGGCTTCAAGAACTGGACTTCTTCAGACGGGAAGGGACATACCATAATCCGTATACGGCATCTTTTGACCCATACTTCGGGTTTGCCGCCTTATGTCTCGGTTGCGGAAGTCCAGAAGCGGTATGGAAACAACAATCCCGACAGTCTTATAAATTATATCGCTTCGTGGCGCAGGGATTTCGAGCCCGGCACGGATTTTCAGTACTCTTGTCTTAACTATATTACGCTCCAAAATATAATAGAACGGGTAAGCGGTTTGTCTCTTCGCGAGTTCGCGCAACGTAATGTGTTTGCGCCGTTGGGCATGAGCCATACCGATTACATTCCGTGCGCCGAAAACGAAAAGGGCATCTGGTATGCTACAAGTCTTCCCGTATGGGCGAAAGATTCGTCGGATTCTTCGTGGCTTGATATCGTAGCTCCTACTGAAAAGCAGAAGAACGGTCAGGTTTTGCGCGGAGAAGTTCACGACCCTCTCGCGCGGGTTATGAATGCCGGGGTAAGCGGAAACGCCGGTGTCTTTTCTTGTGCCGACGATATTGCTTTGCTTTGTGCCGCTTTGCTAAATGGGGGAGAACTCAACGGACGCCGCATTCTCAGTCCGGCAACTGTGAAACTCATGACCTCTGTTCCGAAAGGGCTTGAAGCATTTGGGCGAACTCCGGGCTGGGACAATTCGTCGGACTACTCTTCGAATCTTGGCGACTTGCTGAGCAAATCCGCCTACGGACACACTGGTTTTACGGGAACTATGATTGACGTTGATCCTGAAAACCATCTTGCAATAATTCTTCTCACCAACAGCGTTCACCCCTCAGGAGGTACAAGCGTGATAAGGCTTCGCGCTTTGGTGGCAAACGCTGTGGGCGGCGCGATAGTCAACAACGAACATACGCAGCACTATCTCGACCGTATGGCACAGTTTGAAAAATCCACGATATCGGCCAAAGATATCGTGATGCTCGGTAACAGCCTTACGGAAAACGGGGGAGACTGGGCGGCGAGGCTCGGAAAGAAAAAAGTGGTGAACCGTGGAATAATCGGCGACGATGTTCCGGGAATCTACGAGCGTCTTCATCAGATTTTGCCCTTTCACCCTGCAAAAATAGTCTTGATGGAGGGAATCAATGACCTGTCTCATAATTTGTCGAGCAGTGAAATTGCGCAGTCGGTCTCAAATACGATAGACCGTATCCAAAGAGAATCGCCCAAGACCAAATTGATTTTGCAAAGCCTGCTGCCGATAAACGAAGACTTCAAGACATACAAGCGCCTGGAAGGCAAAACCGACACGGTGGCAGTGATAAACAGCGCGCTTGAAGCCGTTGCCAAAAACAAGGGCATTGACTTCGTAAACCTATATCCCTTGTTTGTAGAAACGGGGAGCAACAAAATGCGAAAGGAGTTGAGCACAGACGGACTGCATCTCAACGAAAAGGGATATGAAATCTGGGCTGCGGAGCTAAAAAAGCATTTGTAGACGGTTTGTCATTGACTACGAAACTACTGCTTTCAGATGCCCCAAAAACAACTCGGCTTGTCGCGAAAACGATGTCAGACATAATTTAAACGATGTCAGACATTGTTTGAATTATATCAGACATCGGAAAAACGCTTTGCGCAACTCGTTTCCGCGCACTGCGATAAAAAACGAAATTGTTTGTATAACAATAAAATAAAGCCAAACAAAAGAACAAACATATAGAACATGAAAGGCGTATTAAGAATTGTAATGTTGCTGTTTGCCGCGATGCTTTTTAAGCCGTCGGCTTTTGCACAAACAGAAGACTTTCGCAGCCAGGCGGGAACGCTTGTGGCTAAAGGTGAATTCAAGAAAGCGGAGAAATATCTCAAAGGTCTTCCCAAAAAGGTGAAGCAGGAAAACGTTTATGCCATAGACTCCATAAACCAGATAATATATCGCATTCGCAAAGACTTTTCCCTTTCGCCCGAAGAGGGACGCGCGCAGATTGAAAAGCGTATGGGGCGCACTTTCAGCAACGAGAAATTCAATTACTGGAAGCGCAAGAGATATATCGAGGCCGACACTATCGACGGAAAGGAATATTGGTTTCGCCGCTCGGTAGGCAATTTCTTCTTGCTCAACCGCGAGGACTGCAAGGCCGAGAACGAGAAAAACAAGAAGTCGGCTTATAACTATTACGCCGGTTTCTACAATCAGGCAATGCAGACTCCGGCCGACGATAACCATTTGCGCAATCCTCACAAATGGCAACTCACGTTCAATCTCAAGGTAAAGGCAAACGCCGCGCCCGATGGCGACACTTTGAGGGTGTGGTTGCCGTATCCCATGGAGACAACGCGCCAAACAAATGTGAGACTGATAAAATCATCTGCGCCCGTAACGCTTTCGCAAGGCACCTTCCACCACACGGCATACCTTGAAGGAGTGGCGCGCCAGGACAAGCCCACAACGTTCAGCATTACCTACAGTTTTGTATCGGCCGAACAGCATTTCACCCGCGCCGAAATCATGGCGAAACTCAAGCCTTATGATACTTCCTCGGCTTTGTATCAGGAATATACGGCCAACGAGTTTCCCCATATCATAAAGAGCGAAAAACTCAACAAACTTGCTCACGAAATTGTGGGCAACGAAACCAACCCCGTGCTTCAGGCTTCGATTGTCTACGATTGGATTGCAAGCAATTTCCCGTGGGCGGGCGCTCGCGAGTACAGCACGATTCCCAACATACCGGAATATGTGGTTGAAAACCGACATGGCGATTGCGGCCAGGTAGCTCTGCTCTACATCACCATGATGCGTTGTCTCGGAATCCCCGCAAGATGGGAAAGCGGCTTTATGTTGCACCCCGGAGAAGAGAACTACCACGATTGGGCTGAGACATATTTTGAAGGAACTGGCTGGGTGCCTACCGATGCATCGTTTGGAAGATCGATGACAGGCGAGGCGTTGAGCGATTACTACAAGACCGGACTCGACCTTTACCGTTTCGTTGTGAACAAAGGCGTCAACGGCAAATTCTCACCCGAGAAAAAATACATTCGCTCCGAAACCGTGGACAATCAGGCGGGAGAAGTGGAATGGAAAGGCGGAAATCTGGAATACAAGGACTGGGATTCCGAGCTCAAAGTGGACTCCTGCGTGAAAATCAACCTTAATGTTCCCGAACAAGGCTGGGCTCTGACGAAATTGTCGGTAGCTTCGATGCGCACAAGCGGAGATCATGCTGCCGAGATGGCTACTCAGTCGATTATGGGCACACCTTTGAAACTTCTTGAAGCGGAGGACGATTGGTACAAAGCCGTAACGCCCGACGGATATACGTCGTACATTCCCGCAAGTTCCGTGCAGTTGCTCGACAGTGCCGGGCTGGAAAAATGGAAACGCTCCAAAAGGTATATTGTAACCGTATACCAAACTGCTCTCCTGGCTCAGCCGGGCGGCAGTGAGGTTGTGAGTGATCTTGTGCTCAATGATATTTTGGAATACAAGGGTACTAAGGGAAAATACATTCAGCTTGCCACGCCCGACGGACGCATGGGATATGTAGCCGACGGCGAGGTGGAAGAACTGCAAGCGTGGGCAAACCGTCCATTCTCTGTTGACCGAGTGATTGCCACCGCAAAACGCATGATGGGCTCGCCTTATTTTTGGGGCGGAACTTCTACAAAAATGACCGACTGTTCGGGATTGTCAAAAATAAGTTACCTTTCAAGCGGAGTGATACTGCGCCGCGACGCATGGCAACAGGCTTTGACGGGCGAGAAAATCGACGCGAAAGAATGCAAAAGCGCGCAAGCGGGCGACTTGTTCTTTTTCGGCACAATTTCGGGGCGCGTAACCCATGTGGCAATCTCTCTCGGCGGCGCGAAATACATTCATTGCAGCGGCAGGGTTAAGATAAACAGTGCCGACCCCAAGGCAAAAGACTATCTGTCCACTCCTTTTCTGTCGATAAGCCGCATAAACGGAAAGATTGGTACTGACGGAATTGTTGCGGTGAAAGATCACCCCTGGTATTTCTGAAACAAACATTTTGGCGGCATAAATTCCCGCCTTTTGAACGCCTTTTTTACGGCGCCAAATGGGTGTTGAAACTTAGGGAGTTATGAACGTCAAAACGAGGTCAGACATAATTTAAATTCCGCCGCATCTAATTTAAATTAGATGCGGCGGAGTTTTTACGAGATGCCGTGTAGTTTTTTCGGGCTCGTTAAGCGGTTGCTTTTAGTGGGGCAGAATGTGTTCGCCAATTGGCAAATTTCGTGCAACAACGGTGTTTGTTTTTTGTTTCTGCCGGTCAAATGAAGCAAGAAGGCATTTTGTTTCGTTTTTTTTGTATTTTTGCTTCCCCATATCCTCTTTTGAATAGAGAACTTAGGGTATAACAATAAATGTATGAAAGCATTATATTTTTTTATCTTGGCGTTTGCCGTCGCAAGTTGCAGCAGTACGGGTAACAAGCAGAAGCAAACCTACGGAAAACTGTCGGGCAATTCTGCCGAGCTAACTGAGAAAACCGACAAGCAGACAGACACAAACCAGGCGGCGCGCAAAGCGTTGCAGGCTATTTATGCCGATGTTTTCAAATGGTATGCTTTGGCCGAAAAGGATTTGTCGGTATTGAACAAGATGCCTGATTTTGACGAGAAGTACATGTCGTCGGAATACAAAAGGCTTTTGGCAAAAGTGAAAACCATTGACAAAAAGCATGAAGACCAGGGAGAAATCGGTTTCTTTGATTACGATCATTGGGTGTGCGGCCAGGATTTCCAGAACTTGTCGATGAAAGTGGTTAAAACCACTGTGGATTCCGGCAAATGCTCTGCCGATATTGTAATCACGAATTGCGGCAATGAAAACAGCGTTATCGTTGATCTTGTGTGCGAGAACGGCGTATGGAAAATAGACGATTTCCATACCGACGGCACATCTGAAAAAGCCCGCATGCGGCAATATGTTTCCGACAACAGCAAGGCCGAAGCGCGCGCCGCACTTGATTGGGCCGACAGCACACTTTGGTTTGAGGGAAACTCACGCCTAAAAAACGTGGACGCAAATCTTCCCGACGTGTTCTATCTTTTGCCTACCTGTGTGGCGGCTTGGAACGACGATGCGGGAACAACCCATTACAATGCCGACCCAAAAAATCCCGAGCACCGCAAAGCGTGGCAACTTTCTGCGGAATTGGCGGATACGATATTTGCTACACGCGCAAATCTCTTCCTTCCTTATTATCGCCAGGCCACTTTCGGAGGTTTGCCGGGCGAAGGCTCTGAAAAATATGGCAATATAGCGCTGCACGATGTCTGCGACGCTTTTGATTATTACCTTGACAATTACAACCACGGGCGGCGTTTTATTCTCGCCGGCTATAGTCAGGGCGGTTTGCTGGTGAAAGAATTGCTTAAACACATAGACGACGATACTTATAACCGTATGATAGCAGCCTATGTGGTAGGTTATGGCATCACTGCCCAAGATACGGCGAAACAGAAGGGACACCGTTTTTCGCATGTGCGCCTGGCGCAGGATTCTTCTGCGTGCGGAGTTACAATTAACTTCAACAGCGTAACTACGGCAAGCGCTATCAGCAGTTTGTTGTGCGATAAAAACATCGGTTGCATCAATCCCGTTTCGTGGACAACCACTTCCGCTCCCGCGATACTCCTTGGCGCAGGCAAGAAAGCCGGTGCAGACGACACGCGCTTCCCTTATGCCACGGCAGTGTTGGCTAAAGAAACAAACACATCGGTTACAGTCAGCGTGGACACGCTTAATCATGTGCTGATGGTCGGTGGAATTTCTCCGCAAAGGTATTTCCTTCCGGCTTTACAGGATTATTTTCCTGAGGGAAACCTTCATTTACAAGAATTGTTCTTTTACGGCGATTGTTTGAGGCGAAACGTTTTGCTGCGCAGCGGACTGTAAAAAACGATAACAGGTATTATATAACAGACAATGGATATTCTAAGAAAAATATCTCGCTTCTTCAGCAAATACATGGCCCTAATTGTTATTGCAATGGCTGTGTGGGCTTTGATGATGCCCGAAACCGTAAGTTTCATAAAGACCAGCTATATCAACACGCTTCTCGGAATTGTGATGTTTGGCATGGGATTGACTTTGAAGCCGCAAGATTTCCGCATAGTGTTCAGCCACCCGAAAGACGTGGTGATAGGAACGATTGCACAGTTTACAATTATGCCTTTGCTTGCTTTCGTTTTGTCGAGAGCGTTCGGACTTTCGCCGGAACTCACTGTGGGAGTGATTCTCGTGGGAACCTGCCCCGGCGGAACGTCTTCAAACGTGATGACATACCTTTCAAAAGGCGATGTAGCCTTGTCTGTGGGAATTACATCGGTTTCCACTGTTCTTGCACCGGTTATGACGCCGCTTCTAACCTATATATATGCCGGGCAGACGGTTGACGTAAATATGTTGTCCATGTTCCTTTCGATTATACAGGTTGTGATTTTGCCGATAGTGGTTGGTTTTGCAATCAATCACTTCTTCGCGCGTTTTGCAGAGCGTGCCGTTGATGTTTTGCCGCTTGTGTCTACGCTTGCAATCGTTGCAATTGTCGGCGCAGTGGTCAGCGCCAATGCTGCGCGGCTTGTAAATTGCGGTTTCCTGGTACTTGGAATTGTTGTGCTGCATAATATTTTGGGCTATGTCTTAGGTTATGGCGCCGGCAAGCTTATGAAAATGGATACCACCAAATGCCGTGCGGTTTCCATCGAGGTGGGAATGCAAAATTCCGGGCTTGCAACGTCATTGGCTACGGTGCATTTCGCACAATATCCGTTGGCAACGATACCAGGTGCGGTGTTCAGCGTATGGCATAACGTTTCGGGCGCAATTCTTGCCAATATATTTCTGCGGCAATCGGAACGGAAAGAAAAGAAACAGCAAAAAAAATAATGTGATGAGTAGGAGAAAGTGTTTGAAAGGTATCTCGTTTGTTTTGCTGGCCATATTGTTTTTGCCATGTGGCTGCAAAAGTAGAGCGGATAAGGAAAAAACGGACAATGCAACGGTTGTCAGCGGGCACAGATTTGTTGATCTTCAACTGCCGAGCGGTTTGCTGTGGGCTGAGACGAATGTAGGAGCGACGACAACCACTGATTATGGAAATTACTACGCTTGGGGTGAAACCGAGACCAAAGATGATTGTTCGCAGGCCGCTTACCGTTACGGCAATTCGTTTGATAAAATGACCAAGTACAATGCTGCTGACGGCAAGACCCGATTGGATTCAACCGACGATGCTGCAAATGTGAATTGGGGTGCCGGCTGCAGAATACCAACAGGCGAGGAGTTTAAAGAACTTGCCGACACGGCAAACTGCACATGGACTTGGATGAAGAAAACAGTAGCTCCCGGCGATACGGTGTCGGGCTACGAAGTAAAGAGCGTGCGCAACGGGAACGCGATATTCCTTCCCGCAGCGGGGGCACGCAATGAAAAAAATATTGTGTTGCGTGGAGAAAGTGCCGTGTACTGGACAAGTTCGCTTGGCTCCGATGCAAAAGGCGACGCCGTGTGTCTTTCGTTTTATTTTGCCAATTACAGTTGGTACAACAACGCTCGCTATATCGGCGCTTCGGTGAGGGCGGTGGCTGATGGCCGTGGAAAGACCGAGGGAAACTGATAACAATCAGAACATAAAGAACAATATAAAAAATACAGGTATGAAATTATTAAAATTGTCGTTTCTGCTTTTTACCGTCATCGCGTTCGGCACAACGGGGTGCAAGCAAAAAGCGCCGAGCCAGGCTACAGATTCAATTGCAAAGGATACAGTTGTTGCCGAGGTGAAGACTTTGCCGATTGACAGCCTAAAGTACAGCGAAGTAACCAGCGATTCAACCATCGAAAGTCGCTTGTGCGTAGACTTTCCTTTGGGGGAGGACAGTTTGGCTTTGGGCGTGAAGAATTTCATAGCCCGCGAATTGGCTAAGCTTTACATTCCGCAAAAAAGTGGTGAGGACAAATATTTGCGCAAGTATCCTGTCTACAAAGGCAGTGTGCTCAAAGGGCAGCAGATGGTGAACTTTTACGGAAAGGGAGCGCTGCAATTTTTTGCCGAATCCCAAAAAGACATGCTTGATTTCAACGAGGGGAATATGGAGGACAAACCTCATTTTCTCGAAGACATAAAGATACGCAAGCGGGAGGAGACTCCTAAGTATGTGCTCTATTCCATTTCGGACGAAAGCTATGAAGGCGGTGCACATGGCTCATATTCGTTCTATTATGTGAATATCAGCAAACTCACCAACAAACCTGTGGACCAAACCGTTGACTCTACGCGCGTAAAGGAACTGCAACCGATTTTACGAAAAGGGGTGTTGTGGTATCTTAAAGAGTGTGGCGAAAAAACGGCAACCGAGAAAAATCTAAAGAACTTCCTTATGTTGCCGGAAAACGGGCTTATCCCGTTGCCTGCACAGACACCTTGGCTACAAAAAGACAGTCTTCATTTCGTTTATCAGCAATACGAAATAGCTTGCTACGCTATGGGACTTGTTAGTTTCAATGTTGCTTACAAAGACATCGAACCTTATCTTACCAAGGAGGCAAAGGCTCTGAAATAGTTGTCTTTTATATTTCTCTGTAAAAGCATGTGTTTCAGATAATAACGCGTGTTTTGAAAAAGAGGTCAAATATCGGTTTTCCGATGTCAGACATAATTTAAATTCCGCCGCATCTAATTTAAATTAGATGCGGCGGAGTTTTTA
>CAVFYC010000005.1:0-19739 GCA_963626585.1 Christensenellaceae bacterium Phil1
AAAAACTCCGGGCCACCAAATTTAAACTCCGCCGCATCTAATTTAAATTAGATGCGGCGGAGTTTTTGCGAGATGCCTTGAAGGTTTTTCGGCATGAAAAAAGCAACCGCCTTTGCCCAATTTCAACGTAAGACAAAGGCGGCTAAATGGCAGGAAAACCTAAACGTTTCCCAAGAAATATGTGTTGGTTATAACCGCAATGGGGTTTTACTTTTCTTCTTGGGGATTTGTTGATTCGTTTACCTTTTTGTTTGTTTCCGCATTGTTTGACCACGTCATATATAGCATTATAAGTTGTCGGAGTCCAAACGCTTTCATTCTGTCGTTGTAGATAACATCGGCAGCAAGATGAAGAAGATCTTTGACGTCCTCTTTTGAAGAACCGATAATCGACCTTACGTTCAATTTCAACTTTTCCATCACAGCTTCGTCAACATATCCGTTTGAATCGATAAGGTCGCGAAACAACGCATAGCGCTTAATGGTTTGCAAATGTTCGTCGGTGATGTTTATAAAATGGGTTCCGGTCGAATTCAATTGTACTTTATACATGATATTTATCTTTAATGGGTTTATTTTTCTGATATAAGGAATTTTGCGAGCCTTAGCATTACTCTTTTCTGCGTAGCCTTGTCTTTAATGCTCTCCAGCGGGAATCCCAAAGTGGCACATCTGTATTGCGTTCCCTGAAACAGAACTCCGGCCGAAGTGCCGTCGGAATATTTGAACGCAGCCTGCGCTCCATTGACCGGCCGCAGACAATCCATAGCCTGCACCGCATACGTTTCTTTCCCCAACTCCTGCTCCACAGAAAAGTTTTCTTCCGCTCCATTTATGCTGGTATTGCTTCGAAGTTCCCCCGAAAAAGCGCAATGTAGCTGTTGGTTCAAAAAAGTGCGCTCCGCAGTGGATTTCATGTCGCTTCCCAGGTATGCGCCGCTTGACAACAACGCTCCGCCATTGGCCAGATATGCGCTGATTTTGGAACGCAACGCGGAATTGAACGTCTTGAAATTCTTGAAATCGTAACGTGAGGATTTCTGCAAGCCGAACACCAAATCCACCATCGGATATTTTGCAAGATTCACGCTGCCGTTTTCCACTGATTTGCGACTGCACGAAACGAAGGAATATCGTGAGGAAAACGCCGAGCCATGTTCGCAAACATAGTCGAAAGTATTTCCAGCTATCATCGTATTTGCGAGTTCGTATCCGCTTTTTCCCAACCCCGTTTCCGAGTCATCGCCGCCACGGTTAAGGTCGAAATATTTTTGTTCTCCCGAATATTCCGGCGTTTGAACGTAAGCAACGCCAATATCTTTGTAAATGTCGAAACCAACACTGTCATTGTTTTCCACTACAGCAGGTCCCGAAAGTCTGTCAAAGCAATTCACTATCAACAGCGGGCGGGACGATGTGTTTGCCCTACAAGCTGCGAGAGTTTCCGACGCAAAACTTTCTCCGCCTTTATTCACGGCGGTTACACGGAAACTGTATACAATTCCCGGAGTAAGCTTCTTGGTAAAACTATTTTTCCTTACAAATTCTCCGTTGTCAAAGTCCCCGTTTCCCATACGCGTATATACGATAAATCCGGTGGGATCTGCCGATGACTCCAGGCTATCTTTTACCGCGCTCCATTTGAGGGTAACATCATTAGTGCCGGTGAATTCTATACGGAAATTGTCGGGAGCCAAAGGAGATACGGTAAACTTTTTGCCATGTTCGAAACTGATGAAACGCAATATGGCTTTGTATGCGCTGCGGGCCAGATTGAACTTAAACCAAGGGTCGTGGGCGTAAACCATATCGTGGAAATTTTGATGCGAAAGCATTTCAAGAATAGCCGAAGGTATTGCGGGACGATTGCTCTCGCTATAATTTTTGTCGTGAACCTCGCGACGGGCCCATTGGGTGCAGTATATTCTCGACAACTCCATAGCTATTCCGTCGGTAATCAGACTTGCGAAATCATAAGATGCCTTGCGGCTAATCCCTGATTGGTATATAGTTTCTCCTGCAAGCCCGTTAGTTGTGGCGATACCCATTGTGCCCACGATTCCATGGCTTTTGTATCCCGCATCACTGTGAACTGCGAGAGATAGCTCAAAGGGAACTTTTCTTCCGTCGGCATTTGGCAAGAATACCGAGCCACCTGCGAGATAATTCACCGCATATGAGCGTGCGTTGATATCGTCCTTGTAATCATCTGTGCCGCTGTAGGAACTATAAACGCTGTTGGGCATTCCATTCCATTGGGCGGAATATCTTGCACCTTCGAGATATCTTGGCAGACGACTTATCTGTGGTTCCCCTGTTTCCATGTTTTCGCCACGGGATACGTTTCCCATTCCGCCGCCAAAGCGTACTGCATCGGCGGTAACGGTTCCTTTTTTTGCGGAATAGTTTGACAAAACAACGCAATTCCTGTCGGTTTCTCCTTTCTCAAAGTAAAACGTTCCGAGATACACCCAAGTGCCGCCGCCCATGCGTTGGTTTACTTTGAACTCGGTTACAATTCCGGCGTGATGCACCGAATAGCAGGCGTCGTCAATTGCTTCGGCTTCGGAGGCGTAGCTAATGTAAACGGGATAGTATCCTGCATTTTTTATATTGGGTGTCCATTTTATTTGCGAGGCTTTCGATTTGTTTGAAATGCTTTGGGCGATACGCGCAGTGCCCATCTCGAACGGATTTTCATTGTCGTAAATCACACTTTTTGTGCAGCTCCAACCTGGTGTTTGCGCTTGTTGCCATGGATTTTTCGCTTGTTTTTCCATGTAGGTGCCGTTTGCTGTGGGCGAGTCGTTGTCTACGATTATTTCATTGCGCTGCCAACTTCTTTCCCGCGGAGAGTATACTATTGCGCCGGCGTTTTCGAGCATCGGAATGAGAAACGGCACAACGAATGTCTGAGTCAGTAAATCTTCGGCGGTGGAAAAAAGATACGGCCTTTGCCATCGCCACGTATTCTCCGAGTTTTTGTAGTATCGCCCATGACTTGAACAAATTGCCAAGTGATGGTTTTGAAGTCCGGTGCTGAATGTGTAAGGCTTTGATGCGTTGAAAACCCACGGTTCTCCGTTGTAGGCTTTACCGTTGAACATTCTGGTCTTGTCGTGTTTGGCGCGATAAGGATTTGGTATTAAGGTTTCTATATTGCGTCCTTCCGAGCTAAGCATTAGTTTGTAATTACGATAGTTTTCGGGCAGGGCGTTTGAAATGGATGCGTAGATAGACTTCACAATGTTGTCGGTGAATGGCTGTGCTCCGAACACGTCGTTTGTGTTTATGCTTATGGTCTTGTATTCTTCGTCAATGTTATATTCCGTAAGTTTGCAAACGCCCGTGGGTTGGTAATTGGGCGCATTGTAGTGCTTGAAATAGTCGCTCAAAATGGTTTCCAGCGTATCGGTTTGCGCAAGACAGACGGTTGGCATCGCACAAATCAACAATAATATATGTATATATCGCCGCATGGTTCCGATTTATTTTGAAATGGTTGAATTGTATTTGCAGGCGGCGGCTATTCCACAACGTTCACATTCGGGTTTGCGGGCTTTACATACGTATCTGCCGTGGAGCAATATCCAGAAATGGGACGAGGCTACCAGATGGTGCGGAATATTTCGGAGCAATTCTTCTTCAACCTTTTGTGGGGTGTTGCAAGATGGGGGAACAAGTCCAACGCGGCGGCTCACGCGGTAAACATGTGTGTCTACGGCAAGCCTTGCTTGGCCGAAAGCCACGGCGAGAACCACATTGGCTGTCTTGCGTCCCACTCCGGGAAGACTTGTAAGCTCTTCAAAAGTTTGGGGAATTACTCCGTGGAATTGTTGGCATACTTTTTCGGCCATTTCCACCAAATGTTTTGCTTTAGAATTGGGATACGAAACGCTTGATATAAAGGGAAATATTTCCTGGGCATCGGCTTCGGCCAACTTCTCTACCGTGGGAAAAGCGGCAAATAGGGCGGGCGTAACGGCATTTATCCGTTTGTCGGTACATTGTGCCGAAAGCATCACCGCAACTATGAGTTCGTAGGGCGAAGCATAGTTCAACTCCGTTTCAACGGGCGGAATGTTTTTCTCGAAATAGTCAAGAACAAAATTATATCTGTCTTGTTTTCTCATGTGTATGCGCAACGGATAAATGTATAGCTTTCTGCATTATTGCAAAGTTAATAAAAGCGCGCAACAACACAAAACCATATCATAAACAAAGCCTATGGCGAGATAGCCATAAGCCGTTTTCAATCCGCCAAAAGTGCGCGTTTTTCTGACATCGCATCTCGTAAAAACGATGTCAGACATAATTTAAATTCCGACGCATCTAATTTAAACTAGATGCCTTGGAGTTTTTAACATTTGCCGTGGAACTTTTCTGTATAGAAATGATACGAAAAATCCTTGCCTGCGGTTTCACCCACAAGCAAGGATTTTATTGGTGCGCAGGCATGTTTTAGTGCCTTTATTTCATATCATTCCCCTACTCTTTCTTGGTTTTTGTTTTTCGCGCCGCCGGTTTCTTGGGCGCAGCCTTTGCGGTTTCCGGTTTCTCTCGCGTAAGTTTGTCGATTACGGCATGGAGTTTCACGATTTCCTTGTCTTTCATCTCCAATTCCTCTTCCTGGTTTCTTATGGAGGTGAGCAAGGGCGACAATTCCTCATTGTCTACGTCGGGATACAGGTCGTTTACGCGCGTTATGAAGTCGCCGAGGATATTCATATAGTTAGTGAACGCATCATAAGGCGTTTCGTAAATTCCACGATAGCCGCCTTCGGCACTAGGCTTGGTGTTCATGAACCTGAAATTGTTTGTAGCCTGTAGATAGTTCCAGTCCTGTTTAATCTGTCGGTTGTCGCAAATCCTCACACGGTCGGCAATGCTGTAAAGTTTGTCAAACGCTTCGCGCTGCATGATGTTGCCGAGCCAAGGACTCGTGTCGCGCTCCTCGTCAACCCACGAAATGGGATAAGGAACGTTCAAATTGCCCGCACTCTTGGTTTTGGAACAAATTTCCGAAGGTGTGGAAAATGTAATGCCGCGTTTTTGCGCTTCTTCGGGCAATGCCTTGAAAAATTCGAGAATGTTCGACGACAATGGCTGGAATATACCCAATGCGCAAAGCTCCATAAAGATGTTTATCACCTGTTCGTCTTCGGGCATATTGGCTATCCAGTCCATATACTTGTCTGCAAAAAGCGGATATTCGCTCCACGAAGAATCGTTGAACCTTAGGCTTATGTCTTCGGACAAGTGGTGGTCGCGCAAAAGGAGTTTCAATTTTGGCGCAGTGGCACAATTGTAAACGAAATGCGGACTCTTCCAGCCCAGAATGTGTTTCGCTCCTTCGGTAAGCATTCCCTTGAATCCCATTTGCGCTACAAATTCTCCGATTTCATCGGAATAGATAAGACAAGAGTTGCGGAAAATCTTTGGAGTAACCCCGAAAATGGAATTTATCTTATGGCACAACTGCTGAATGTCGTTTTTGAACGCCTCCAAATTGGCCAAAGACGACAAACCGTGCGAATAAGGCTCGGCAAGTATCTCGCAACACCCCGTATCATAGAGCTTTTTTATCAAATCTATAACTTCGGGAGCATGACTCTCCAACATTTCTATTGCGCAACCCGACAACGACAACGCACATTTGAAACGCTTTTTGTTGCTTTCCACCATGCTGATAAGCGTACGCAGGGCAGGAACATAAGATTTCTCGGCCGTCTCAGTAATGCTGCGGGCGTTTTCGTAGTCATCGTAATAATAATGATCGGTACCGATGTCAAAGAAACGGTAACGCTTCAAATGTATGTTTTGATGAATCTCAAAGTACAAGCAAATGGTTTTCATGTCAGTCAATTATGATAGTATCTATGAAAAGTGAGTTCGTAAAGTGAGCGGATTTTATCTCCGACTTTTTTCCAAGTGATCTGATCCACCTCTTTCTTACCTTCGTCTTTCAGGTAATTGTAAAGGGCATCATTTGTGCAGATGGAATACATCGCGTCAGCCATTGCGTTGATATCCCAATAGTCGAGTTTAATACAATTGTGGAGAATTTCGGAACAACCCGACTGTTTGCTTATTATAGACGGCACACCGCATTGCATAGCTTCGAGCGGAGAAATACCGAATGGCTCGGAAACCGAAGGCATAACGTACACATCGCTCTTGCTATAAGCTTCGTATACCTGGTTCCCTTTCATAAAACCGGGAAAATGGAAACGGTCGGTAATTCCTCGGCGTGCAGCCAATTCTACCATTGCGTGCAGCATATCTCCGCTTCCAGCCATACAGAATCTTATATGTCGTGTGCGTTGTAGAACAAGTGCAGCAGCCTCCACGAAATACTCCGGTCCTTTTTGCATCGTAATTCGTCCGAGGAAAGTAACGATACGTTCGTTCCGTTCCTTTAATGGAACACGTTTTGAGACGATTTCTTCTTTCTCGGGTTCGAGCGGATACACCGCATTGTGTACGGCAAAACATTTATCCGGGTTCTGATGATAATGATTTATCACCGTCTGCCGCGTAAGTTCGCTCACACACATTATGCAATCGGCGTGATCCATTCCATCTTTCTCAATGCCATACACTGTAGGGTTGACATGTCCACGACTTCGGTCGAAATCAGTAGCATGTACGTGTATGACCAAAGGTTTTCCCGAAACCTGTTTCGCATGAATGCCTGCAGGATAAGTGAGCCAATCGTGAGCGTGAATAATATCGTATTTCTGCTGCCGGGCAATTACTCCCGCAACAATAGAATAGTTGTTTATCTCTTCATTAAGGTTGTCGGGATATCTTCCGGAGAAATTAATGCAGCCTAAATCGTCGGTGTAGTAATAATTGAAGTCCGCGTAAATATTGTCTCGCAAACTGTAATATAATTCCGGAGACATACGATGACCAATACACCGCTCTACATAATCTCGATCAACATCACGCCATACTACAGGCACGTTGTTCATTGGTATAATATTAAGGAAAGAATGGTCCTCGTCTCCATGTGGATTTGGAAGGCATAAGGTTATTTCCATATCCCCTTGCTCAGCCAGCCCTTTGGTTATACCATAACTTGCCGTGCCCAAACCGCCTAAAATATGAGGAGGAAACTCCCAACCGAACATTAAAACTTTCATGTTGTATCCCCTTTTTATATGGATTGTTGTTCGTTGTATTTCTCAAGCAAGCGTTCTGCTCTTAATATGCTGCTTACACTCATTGCAAAAGCAAATGCTCCTCTTCCATGGAAAGGAGGATCGCCGTCAAATAGTTCTGGCAATGTTCCTATAAAATGATACGACATTTCTTCGTCAAAGCCGATCAATTGACGTTCTATGTAAGTCAAACCGCTACGTTTGTAAACTTTAAGATAAGCCTCAAGATAGAAACCTGTAAGCCATGGCCATGCCGTTCCTTGGTAATAGCAGCGATCTCTCTGCTGAGGAGGCCCCGAGAATATAGGATTGTAACCACCACTCTTGGGACTTAACGAACGAAGACCTTTGGGAGTAACAAGTTCTCTCGTGCAAATATCAAGCACTGTCTTCATCGCTTTCGGAGGTAAAGGCGAATTATCAAGAGCTACCGCTATTATCTGATTGGGACGCACACTCCAGTCAACCATTGTGCCATCAACATAATCAAAAAGATAGCCATAGTCGTTCAAGAACGTTTCGCAAAAAGATTTGTCTATTTTGTCTGTAATAGATTTTATCTCATACAAAGAAGCATTCTCACTCTCTGTTCCAAACTTGCTTATAAGATTGCTGTAAAATTTCAGAGCGTTATACCAAAGAGCATTGAACTCTACAATATACCCAGAGCGTGCGACTAATGGCTTACCATCAACAGTGGAGTTCATCCATGTTACAGCTTTATCTTTTCCATTTGTAAAAACCAAGCCATTGTTGTGCACAAACAAATTGGGATGTTTTCCTGTCATTATAAATGAAATCATTTCCCCTAACAAAGCGCCATAGTTTTTGTAGCAATCTTGTTCGGAAACAATCTTAGCATATTGCTGAATACACCAAAAGGCCCACAAAAGAACGTCCGGCATTTCCATTTCGTATATGTTTACCGAAAGAGGACGTTTGTTCATGAAATCTCTAATCCCTTTTATAATTGTATCCATATACGCTTCGTATAACTTGATTTCTCCGATATACAAGGTAAGCCCCGGCATGGCAACAAGCATATCTCTTGCGCGGCATTTGAACCATGGCCAACCGGCAATAATATAATGTTCTCCGTTTTCTTCTATTTTGAACTGATGAGCTGCGTGTACAAGACATTGGTAAAAGTTACCAATACCTTCATGTTTGTCAACTTCTTTGTCCATCGTCTTTTTCATAAGCGACGGACGCATTTCGTTTAATCCTGCACTAAAAACGATTTGTTCGCCTTTTTTTATTTCTACTTCAAAATAGCCGGGAACAACAAGATCTTCGTTAGAATCATAACCACGTTCACGTTCGCGCGGATAATCAAGCCCAAGATACCATTGAGGATCGTAGACAAACTCACTTTTCTTGTTTAGCTGCATACATAAATCAGGATACCCATTGTAAAGACACATTTTGATGCCATTGTTAATGGGAGAATAATTCAGATTTGCCGCCCAATTTTCGTGAGTAAATTTATTGGCGCTTCTAAAAGCAAGAAAAGGTTTGAATCTTAGCGTTGTCTTTGAATGGGCATCAAGCAATGTGTATCTTATAAGAATCCTTGGTTCTTTCGATTGAAAGGCTATTTCTTTCTGCAAGACAACACCGCCTACCCGATAAGTTGTTATAGGAACTTTATACCATTCAAAATGATTTATATATTTGTGTCCTTGCGGACTATAATTGTCGCCTTGATATTTGTGAAGCCCGAGATTGAATTCCGCTCCGTGTTGTATTACTGTTTCGTCAAGGGAAGAAAGTAGCACATGGCTTTTGTCGTCCATGGTAGGTATTGGTACTACAAGCAAGCCATGATATTTGCGAATGTTGCAGCCTACAAGCGTTGTTGAAGCGTATGAGCCGCCCTTATTTGTTAGCAGGACTTCCTTATAAAGGCTTTCCTGTAGATTTGTCATCTGGGGTTTGTCGAACTTTAAATAGCTCATAGTATCTATATGTTTATTGTAATTCCAAAATTACAATTTATAATTGAAAGTGTAATACTTTTAATCGTTTTTTTGTTTCGATGTACAAAAAAAATCTCTCAAGATTCCGTTTTCCAAAGTTGAATTATCTTATCTGTCATTTGTTCTACAGACAAAGACGCGTCAATCCAATTTAACGTTATCCCCCGTCGTTCCATTCCGCGAAACCATGTCATTTGCCGTTTGGCAAATTGACGTATTGCGATATTTAGGCTGTCAAACATTTCTTCATATGAAAGTTTGCCTATCGCGTATTGAGTTACGTATTTGTATTCCAATCCGTAATACATTAGCTCTTGTGGAGTTATCGGAGCCGGAAATAAAGGAATGTCCTTTTCTGTTTTCATGCCAATCAAAGATCTTATCTCGTCGACCATTCCTTCTTCCAAACGTTGTTTGAGGCGTTTTTGTATCCGTGCCCAGCGTATTTCCCTTGGTATTTCAAGACAAAAGTTCATGCTTTTGATTTCTGGGAATTCTTCAGGCTCCACGGGGTGGCTCTTATAGTAATCTTCTATTTCGATAGCTCGAATAGCGCGTTTGGGAGTGTCTATGTCTGTTGTGTTGTGCAGTTTTTTGCCGTAGCTTTTTAGAATTTCGGTTAATTCTTCAAGCGACTTGCCGTCCAGTCCTTTTCTCAATTCTGTGTTTTCCGGTACGGGCGTCATTCGGTATCCTCTCAACACGCACTCTACATACATGCCGGAACCGCCACAAAGAATCGGCGTTTTACCGCGAGATAAAATATCTTCATAAACCCGTTTGAAATCATGCTGGTAATTATATATATTGTATTTGTCGCCCGGATTAGCGATGTCTATCAGATGATATTTTATGTCTTTTCCGTTGATATGGTATTCGCAGATATCTTTTCCGGTGCCCAAAGTCATTCCGCGATATATCTGTCTGCTGTCGCCGCTTATGATTTCGCCGTCAATTATGTCGGCTATCCTTACGGCCAGAGCTGTTTTCCCGCATGCGGTAGGCCCTACAATCGTAAGCATGTCATATTTGTTGTTCATGATTCTTTACCGTTGGCTTATTATGTATTCAAAGTTAGTGATTATTGCCCTAAAATCAAAAACGCTGCCGCACAAAAGTGCAGCAGCGTTTGTTGTATTGAATCAAATACTGATTATTTGCTGTTGTATTTGTTCATGATCTTGATGAGTTCTACTACCTTGTGGCTGTAGCCAATCTCGTTGTCATACCAAGAAACAACCTTAACGAAGTTGTCAGTCAAGTATACACCAGCGTTAGCGTCGAAGATAGAAGTCAAGGGGCAGCCCAAGAAATCAGAAGAAACAACTGCGTCTTCTGTGTAGCCGAGGATACCTTTCAATTCGCCTTCAGAAGCAGCCTTCATCGCAGCGCAGATAGCTTCTTTGGTAGCGGGCTTCTTCAAGTTAACGGTGAGGTCAACAACAGATACGTCAAGAGTCGGAACACGCATTGAGATACCTGTAAGTTTGCCGTTGAGCTCGGGGATTACCTTGCCTACAGCCTTAGCAGCACCGGTAGAAGAAGGAATGATGTTGCCGGCAGCAGCACGACCACCGCGCCAATCCTTCATTGAAGGACCGTCAACAGTCTTCTGGGTAGCGGTTGTAGAGTGAACGGTTGTCATCAAACCTGTTTCGATGCCGAAGTTGTCGTTCAAAACCTTAGCGATAGGAGCCAAGCAGTTAGTTGTGCAAGAAGCATTGGAAACGATAGTCTGGCCGTTGTATTTGTCGGTGTTTACGCCGCAAACGAACATGTCAGCCTGACGGCCGTCAGCACCTGCCTTTGAAGGAGCAGAAAGTACTACATATTTTGCACCTGCTTTCAAGTGTTTTTCAGCCTTGTCCATAGCGAGGAACAAACCAGTTGACTCAACAACGTATTCTGCGCCTACTTCGTCCCACTTCAAGTTCTCAGGGTCGCGTTCTGCAGTTACGCGGATATGATTGCCGTTTACAATCAACTCGTTTTTCTCAACGTCAGCCTCAATAGTACCGTCGAACTGACCGTGCATTGTGTCATACTTCAACATGTATGCCATGTAGTCAACCGGGCACAAGTCATTGATAGCTACTACCTGTACTTCCTTTGCGTTCTCAGCCTCTACTGTAGAACGGAATACGAAACGGCCGATACGACCGAAACCATTAATACCAACTTTAATCATATTATGTAATGTTTTAATAGGTTGTTTACTTGTTATTTCGGCGCAAAATTACGAAAATGTTTTTACTTTTGCGGAGTTTAATGCATTTAATTTTTGACAATGAGTAAATTTATCAAGGAATTCAAAGAGTTCGCGGTTAAGGGAAATGCCATCGATATGGCTGTGGGTGTAATCATCGGTGCAGCCTTTGGCAAAATCGTTTCATCTATCGTTTCGGATATTATAATGCCTCCTATAGGTTGGCTGATTGGCGGTGTGGATTTTACAGACCTAAAGTTTACTTTACCTGTCAACCCTTTAAGTCCTGAAATCAAGGCAACTATAAACTATGGAACGTTTGTCCAAACCATAATAGAGTTTGTAATTATTGCGTTCTGCGTTTTTATTTTGGTAAAGGCTATCAATACGCTTGCCAAAAAGAAGAAAGAAGAAACTCCTGCTGCTCCTCCTGCGCCTACTAAGGAAGAAATCCTGCTTACGGAGATTCGCGATTTGCTTAAAAACAAGTAATGGAAATCTTGCAACGCATGGTATTTTTACGACAAGCCATGTTGTAAAAACGAGGTCTGATGTAATTTAAATTATGTCAGACATCGTTTGAATTATGTCAGACCTAGTTTTTGCTAAAATAATTGCTTGATTTTCCGATACATATATCGGGCGTTCAATTAACGTATTCCGCCTGTCGAAATCTTGTATGAAATAGCTGAAAACAAATGTTCGAACTACAAAAAGTTTTAGTATAACAAAATTATGATAACTACCAGAAAAACAAACTATATTATTTTATCCTTAATAGCTTTTTTTACTGTCAATACGGCAAACTCACAATATATAGATTCGGATTCGTGGGCTGTAACCGATGCTCTTGGCAGAAAAGTGGTTCAAGATCCCGACAGCGCGAAACTTCGTGAGGGAAAACAGGTGTCTATTTTTTATTGGACTTGGCATCAGTGGAAATTTGGCAGAAATGAAAAGGTGAAAAACATTTCCCAAATAATCCACGATAACCCCGATGCGCTGAAAAGCCCCGACCACCCCGCTTGGCAAAAGGGACAGGGACATTTTTATTGGGAAGAGCCTTTGCTTGGATATTATCAAACCTACGACAAATGGGCTTTGCGAAAACATGCAGAGATGCTTGCCGATGCAAAGATTGACGCAGTGTTTTTCGACTGCACAAACGGCGACCTCACATGGGACGAATCCTATAAAACATTGTTGCAAGTATGGCATCAGGCAAGGTTGGACGGCGTGAAAACGCCCCAAATAGCTTTTATGTTGCCTTTCGGTTATTCCGACAACTCTGTGAAATCCCTTCTTAGGCTATATCGCGAACTTTACAAGCCCGAACTTTATAAGGATTTATGGTATAGTTGGAACGGGAAGCCTGTGATAATGGCCTACAACGACAATTTGGACGCAAACGACCCTGAACAGAAAGAAATTCTCGATTTCTTTACCTTCCGTCCGGGACAGCCCGATTATGTAAACGGACCTGCGGACAACAGCAATTGGAAACAATGGGGCTGGCTCGAGGTTTATCCCCAACACGGCTATGTGAAGACTGACAACGGAGGGTTTGAACAAGCTACCGTGGGAATTGCCCAAAACACAAGCGCAGCCAATGGCGGACATTGCTCGGCATTCAACGTAGACGGCAGTTATGGCAGAAGTTATTCCAAACTCAAAGGCTTCGATACCCGAAAAGACGCATATCTTTACGGGTGGAATTTTGAAGAACAGTGGACCCGTGCTTTTGAAATAGACCCCAAAATGGTTTTCGTAACAGGCTGGAACGAATATGTGGCCGGAATGTACGACAACAAAGGTCCATGGTATGGCAACAACTTTTCTTTCGTAGACCAATACGACTGGGATCACAGCCGCGACATAGAACCGAACAAAGGCTGGGGCAACAAAGGAGACGTATATTATTATATGTTGCTCGACAAGGTGCGCCGGTTCAAAGGCATTGCCAACAACACGAAAGTTTCGCCGGAAAAGAAAATCAATATCGCAGATACATGTTCCTGGAAAGATGTGCGCCCTATTTATAAGGACTATCGCGGAGACGTAATGCACCGCTACAGCAAAGGAGCTTTCAATCTTGTTTACACCAACACCACCGGACGAAACGATATCGTGGAAGCTCGTGTTGCCCGCGACAAAAACAACGTTTATTTCTATGTGCGAACCGACAATATGCTTTCTTCGCGTTCCGACAAGAATTGGATGGTGCTTTTCGTGGACATCGACCGAGACAAGAACACCGGGTGGGAAGGATATGACTTTGCAATAAACCGCAATACCTCGTACGACGAATACGCCTCCGTGGAAAAATGCGACGGCAACAAATGGAACTGGAAAAATATCGGTAACGCCAAGATTAAAGTATTCGACAAAGAATTGGTTATCAGTATTCCCCGAAAACTTGTTGGAGTAAAAGGTAAATCTCTCAATATTGAATTCAAATGGAGCGACAATATGCAGGAAGAAGGCAATCCTATGTATTTCTACGTGAACGGCGATGTAGCCCGCAGGAAGAAGGCAATCCTATGGATTTCTACGTGAACGGCGATGTAGCCCCGTCGGCAAGATTCAACTACGTTTACAAAGAAAATTGATTTGAAACAGCCCGGACGAATGACAATATTCCGCTATTTTGTTGCAACTTTGCATAGAGCAAATACGAAACAATGGAAAATGTAAAAGACAATTTGCCTGAAATCAGCAAACAGGAATACGAAAACTTGCAGAATGCAGGGGCTGGCTTTTTGTGTGAGCATATGGCAAACATTATATTGGACAGCGTTGGAGGAATACTCGATGCTGACACGATGTCAAGGCTTAACGGCTCGCAAATAACGCTCATCGCCTATACAATACTGCGCGGAGAATTGCTTGAAGGCGGATTCATTCAATTGATACACAATGGATACGGAGCGTTTATCTTTGAAAATCCATTTGCCAAGGCTATGAGGCTATGGGGAAGCAAAGAATTGTGCAACAAGATCTATGATGCGAGAAAACTCTACGAGAAATATAAAGATCAGATAACGAAAGATTGTTCCGAAGAGGAATTCATGGCCCTATACGAGCAATATGAAGATTTTGACGAATACGATGATGATTTCGTGGAGGCAGAACCGGGTTATACGGAGGTCATTGCTTCGTACGTAGTAAACCATATTGACGAGTTCGTGAGAATAAATTGAAAAGATGACAATCACCCAAAAGAAAATAGAGATAAAAAACAAACGTGCCGAGCATGATTATTTCATTCTCGACACATATAATGCCGGAATAGTCTTGTGTGGTACGGAAATTAAATCAATACGTGCAGGCAAAGCCGGCTTGACAGATTCTTTTTGCTACATTAAAGACGGGGAAATATGGGCGAAAAATGTCTATATCGCAGAGTATTTCTATGGCTCGTTCTATAATCACGAAGCAAAGCGGGACAGAAAATTATTGCTGAACCGCAGGGAAATAAATCGTTTGGCGCAGGAAACAAAAAATCCCGGCCTTTCGATTATTCCTTTGATGCTGTTTATAGACGATAACAACCGGGCAAAAATGAAAATCGGTTTGGTTCGCGGCAAAAAGGAATACGACAAACGGCAAACGCTGAAAGAAAAAGAAGATAAACGAATGATGGCAGAAAAGTTCAAGGCCATAAACAATAGAAGATGACTACCGAAGAAAGAATAAGACAACTCATGCGCCAAAGGGTACTTATCCTTGACGGCGCCATGGGTACAATGATTCAGAGCTATAATCTGCAAGAAGAAGACTATCGTGGTGAACGCTTCAAAGACTTGCCGGGAATTCAGAAGGGCAATAATGATTTGCTGGTCATCACTCGTCCCGACGTGATCGGAGATATTCATCGCAAATACCTTGAAGCCGGCGCTGATATCATAGAAACAAATTCTTTTAGCTCGCAACGTATCTCCATGGACGACTATGGTGCGTGCGATTATTGTACCGAGTTAAACTTGGAGGCAGCAAGATTGGCCCGAAAATACGCCGACGAATTCACACAAAAGACGCCGGAAAAGCCAAGGTTCGTGGCGGGCTCAATAGGACCGACCAACAAAACATGTTCGCTCAGCCCAGATGTAAACAATCCGTCGCTTAGAAACATTACTTTCGACGAATTAGCCTCTGCTTATAAGGAGCAGATTGTAGCTCTGATAAATGGTGGCGTAGATATCCTCTTGATAGAAACAATCTTCGACTCGCTCAATGCCAAAGCGGCATTGTATGCGGCACAAGATGCAATGGAAGAAACAGGAAAGGAATTGCCTATAATGCTTTCCGTAACAATTGCAGACAAAGCGGGACGAACTCTTTCTGGACAGACACTCGAAGCATTTGTGGCTTCAATAGACCACGCAGGAGTGATGTCGGTGGGATTGAACTGCTCGTTTGGCGCGCGAGATATGAAGCCTTTTCTTGAATCTCTGTCTTCGTTTGCACCTTATTTCATTTCAGTCTATCCTAATGCCGGACTGCCCGATGAAATGGGGCAATACAAACAGACTCCGCAGGAGATGGCCGCGCAGGTGCAGGAGTTTGTTGACGAAGGATTGGTCAATATAATTGGCGGCTGCTGCGGAACTACCGACAAGTTCATTGCCGAATACGAGAGGATTATCAGAAAAGACGGCAAATACAAGACGCCACATATTCCAGTTGAAAGAGATCATAAGCTATGGCTTTCAGGTTTGGAAGTAAAGAAACTAGAAGCCGGCGGAAGCTTTATGAATATTGGGGAGCGGTGTAACGTTGCCGGTTCGCGCAAGTTCCTTCGTCTTATAAAGGAGAAGAAATATGAAGAAGCGCTTTCAATTGCACGCAAACAGGTTGACGATGGTGCCCAGGTGCTTGATATAAATTTCGATGACGGTTTGCTTGATGCCAAAGAAGAGATGATTCATTTCCTCAACCTGCTAACTTCTGATCCCGACATAGCCCGTGTGCCTTTGATGATAGATTCTTCAAAATGGGACGTTGTAATGGCAGGTTTGAAGTGTGTGCAGGGAAAATGTATAGTCAATTCCATTTCCTTGAAAGAAGGTGAGGAAAAATTCCTCTCTCATGCCCGCCAACTGCGCAAGATTGGTGCAGCTACCGTGGTTATGGCTTTCGATGAAATAGGACAGGCCACAGACTTCAAGCGCAAGATAGAGATTTGTGAGCGCGCTTATAATTTGCTTACCCAAAAGGTGGGGTTCCCTCCCGAAGATATTATTTTCGATCCCAATGTTTTGTCTATCGCAACCGGCATGGCGGAGCACGACCGCTACGCTCTTGATTTTATAGAAGCCACCGGTTGGATTCGCAAACACCTTCCCTACGCCCATATCAGCGGTGGAATCAGCAATTTGTCGTTTTCTTTCCGAGGCAACAACTATGTGCGTGCCGCGCTGAACGCTGTATTTCTTTACCACACGATTGCAGAAGGAATGGACATGGGAATTGTAAATCCGTCCACCCCGATAACTTACGAAGACATCGACAAGGAACAGTTGAAAGTCTTTGACGATGCGATAATGTACAGTTCTCCCGATGCGCCACAGCATCTAATTGATTTGGCCGACAAGTTGCTGGAGCAGCAAAACGCCGAAGGGGGAATGATTCCCAAGGGAAAAGCGAGCACTACTGACGCATGGCGCGAAGAAAGCGTGGAGAAGCGTCTATCATACGCTTTGCGTAAGGGCATAACCGACTATATCGAAAAGGACATTCACGAGGCACTCGAGAAATATCCCAAAGCAGTGGATATAATTGAAGGGCCGTTGATGGACGCAATGAACGAAGTGGGAGTGTTGTTTGGGGCTGGAAAGATGTTCTTGCCGCAGGTTGTGAAAACTGCCCGCACAATGAAAGCAGCCGTATCCATTCTTCAGCCGGTGATTGAGCAGCAGAAGAAAGGCGGCAACGAGTCTCAGACCAAGCTCCCCGAAGTGCTTATTGCAACTGTCAAGGGTGATGTGCACGACATAGGCAAAAACATCGTTGCCACCGTGCTTTCGTGCAACAATTTCAATGTAATAGACTTGGGCGTGATGACTCCTCCCGACAAGATCGTTGAAGCGGCCAAGAAGGACAATCCTGCCATTGTGGCTTTGAGTGGACTGATCACGCCCAGCCTTGAAGAAATGACAAAGGTGGCTGAAATGATGGAGGATGCCGGATTGAAAATGCCTATTATGGTAGGTGGCGCCACGACTTCCGAACTTCACACGGCGTTGAAGATTGCTACAAGATACTCTGGCGTGGTGGCTTGGACCAAAGATGCGTCGCAGGCTGCCATTGTTGCCGAAAAGTTGGTAAATCCCCGTACTTCTGCCAATTATTCTGCGGAGTTGAACAGCCGCTATAAGGTGTTGCGGGCCGAACATGAGGCTAAGGAGCAGCAACCTCAGGGCATGTCTATCGAAGAAGCGAGGAAGCGTAAGCCACAACTTTTCTGACAGAGAGCAGATGCTTTTCCTATGATTTCTTCCCGTATTTTTGATATGCGCAAAGCGAATTTCCGATGTCAGATATAATTTAAATTCCGACGCATCTAATTTTAATTTGGTGGCCCGGAGTTTTGGCTAGATGCCGGGAAGCTTTTAGGGAGTCTACATACCGTATAAATCAGAACAGTATAACTATAACCTAGAATAGAAATGAGAAGATTAAGAATTTTATTGGCGGCTCTACTTGCGCTTGTGGCTGTGGCGGGAGTGAATGCCGAAGATGTTTTCAAGCAAGACCGGGGTCGCTGGCTGCAGATAGCCGAACAGTCAAAGCCCAAGCTGCATAAAAAGGTGCTATATCCCAAGAGTGTGGTGAGTGCTGTTAATGACGCCTCGGCATTTCAGGGGTGGAAGTATGAGAAATCGGGCGAGCCGCAAGAGATCTACGGCAAAAGTTTCAGACAGGTGCGTTCGGTTACGTTCGACCTCGGACAACATGCTGTGGGTTATGTCTCGTTGCACTTCAAGGGATTGAGCAACAGTCAGGACGCTCCGATTAGGGTGAAGGTTTTCTGCGGTGAATTGCCTGCCGAGCTCAACACTACTTTGCCCGAGAAATGGACCGGTGCGTTGAGCCGTGCGTGGATGCAGGACGAGATTCTTACGGTAGAGCGTATGGACACCACGATAACCATTGCCAGGAGAATGGCGTGCCGTTACATAAAGCTTGAATTGCTTGCCGAATCTGCAGGGTTTGATTTCGCAATCGACAAGGTTTCGTTCACAGCTGTTAGCTCGGCTCAGAAGGATCATTTCTCTTTGCCGGCGGAATGCGATGATGATATTAAAAGGATACGCGAGGTGGCTGTGAACACTTTGCAGGAGTGTATGCAGACTGTGTATGAGGATGGGCCGAAGCGCGACCGGCGTCTGTGGCTGGGCGACCTTTATCTGGAATCGCTTGCCAACATGTATTCGTTTGAAACCCATGAGTTGACGCGCCGATGCCTGTACTTGTTTGCCGGACTGACTTCTGAAGACGGAATCATATATGCCAACAGTTTTGAGACCCCTACTCCACATCCGCAGTATTCCTGTTATCTTTTGTCGTACAACCTGCTCTATATCTCCTCGCTGCTTGAATATGTGAGGGCCACCGGCGACACGGCTACGGGGAATGACTTGTGGAAGGTGGCCAACCGCCAGCTGCAAGATGCGATGGAGTATGTAAAAGACGACGGGCTGTTTGACACTTCCCACCGTCCCACATGGCTTTTCTTTGATTGGAGAAACGGGCTCGACGTCAACGTGTGCATTCAGGGAGCCATGATATATGCTTTAGGCCAAATGGAAGAGCTTACGAAACAGCTGGGGATAAAGGGAGATTTTGCCAAGTGGAAATCAATGGGCTCCAAGATGAAGTCGTATGCCCTGCGCAATATGTACGACAGCAGCAAGCGCGTGTTTCTTTCGGGCAAAGACAAGCAGTTCTCCGTGCTGAGCCAGGTGTGGATGATCAAGGCCGGAGTGATTTCAGGCAAGAAAGCCCAGTATGCCCTGCGCACAGCTATGGCCGACGCCCAATGTGTGAAGCCCGGCACGCCCTATGCCACTCACTATGTAATAGACGCAATGCTGCAATGCGGCATGAACAAGGAGGCTAAGGACTATATGATATATTATTGGGGCGGAATGGTGAAAAAAGGAGCCGACACATTCTGGGAAGCATACGATCCCAACGACGATTTCATATCGCCCTACAGCTTCTCGCCGCTCAACAGTGCCTGCCATGCGTGGAGTTGTACGCCCGTTTACTTCATACACCGCTATCCGCAGGTGTTCCAGACGAAATAACCTGGTCGGTTTCAAGCCAAAAGGACGCTCCCCAAAGGGCGTCCTTTTTGTTGGCAGTCCGATGAAAAAAGGCAAA